>CAJLUG010000037.1 GCA_905209745.1 uncultured Mycoplasma sp. | reverse complement strand
TAAATAATTAAAAAAATATACATAAAGAAATCAAAAAATGATATGATTAGTATAGGTGATCATATGAAAAAACGAAAAATGAAAAAGAATGTAAAAATCATTCTAACTTTTCTAATTTGTATCCTTTTAATAGGAACAACCATCTTCTTTAGTACAAAAAACGATAACAAAGAAAAAGAAAGACAAAAAGAAGAACTAACCAAAGAAGAAAAAAATCTACAAGAGATAAAAGATTCTCCCTACTATAAAAAAGAAAATCAAAAAAGATATTTAGCTTACCAAGAAAAAAATCCAAATAAAAAAATAGATGATATCGTAGTAGAAGTAAATATTGGTATAGATGAACCATATTATACCAACACAAAACCTTCAGAAAATCTAAACACCAATTTAATTTTAGTAAATAAATATAATTATGTAACAGAAGACTACATTCCAGAAAACTTAGAACCAATTAGTACAAACTACGCCAGAAGTGGAATGCAATTAGTAAGTGAAGCAAAAGAAGCTTTTGAAACACTTTCAGAAGAAGCCAAAAAAGAAGGCATGACCGTACTAGCCATGTCTAGTTATCGTAGTTATGAATACCAAGTAAACTTATATAATAATTATGTTGCATCAGACGGAAAAGAAGCAGCCGATACTTATTCAGCAAGAGCTGGATACTCAGAACATCAAACAGGTCTTGCGGTAGACGTATATAATGGAGACCTTCCTTATACATCATTTGAAGAAACAGAAGAATTTAACTGGATGCAAGAAAACGCTTATAAATATGGATTTATATTAAGATTTCCTGAAGACAAAGTAACTATTACAGGATATCAATATGAATCATGGCACTATCGTTATGTAGGAATTAAAGAAGCAACCTACATCCACGAACACAACTTAACACTAGAAGAATATTATGTAAAAAAGGTTGAGAAATACTAACTCTCAACCTTTTTAACTCATTAGATTGCTAACTACACTTGTACACACAACATCACGTTTTGTTGAACAAATGTAAGTAAAAAAACAGAAAGCACTAGCTTTCAACATTTTTACTTTAAATTTTGATTTAATTCCAAAAGTTCATATTTTGTCATATGAACAATTCTTTCCTCTTTAATTCTATGTGTATTTTGATATCCTTATAGTCATTTAAAAGTTCATTTAACTTACCTTTTGATAATAAAGCTGTTGTCTTTCTATAATTTGACAACCCTGGAAAAAGTTCTATAGTTAATTTTGTATTTAACTGAGCATAACTATCTTCATATAATACTTTTTCTAATCAATTTTCACAGTTAATATACTTATTATATGGATATTATAAATTTTGAAGTCTACCCGCAGTTTTATCTATAGCTATAATTTCAATATAATCATCATATATCTCCGCTATTAACATAGGATGCTTTACTTCAGATACTTTATCAATTTGATATCTTACTTTTAACCACAATACTTGTCCAATTTTTAAATCATGAATCATATTTTTAAAGCTTCAATTAACCCCTTGTATCTTTTTTATATTCTTCAATATTATTTTCAATATGCATTACAGGAGCATCATATGTATTAGTGCTTAATCTTTGCCATTCAGGATCTTCATGTGTTATTTCAATTAATTCCTCATAAGAAGCATGTTCTAAAGAAAAATAAATTTTATCCAAAAATTCTTTCGTTTTTTCATCTAAATTTTCATCATCCTGTTTAGCAATTAATCTTCCATAAGAATTCATAATTTCTTCTATTACAGGACCATTATCATATGCACAAAACTCATCATCAAATAATTTAGAACCAAACTTAGCCATATAAACAACTTGCGATAAAAATAAATACTTATTTAATCTTGCATTCCCTTCATAAAACTTTCTTCCATTATAATCAGCAACTTTCTTATTAAATAATTTTTTATCAACATCTTTCGATAGAAAATATTCAGCAACAATTTTGGCAGTTATCATATAATCACCCTCCATTCTATTTCATTCTATCAAAATTATTTTATGATGTAAATAAACTTAAGTGTCATATATTATATATGATTTTTTTTAAAGTACAACATGATACACTGATTTATAAAACATGGATTTGCATTAAATATTAATATTATCTAAGCAATAATTAAATTTAGTAATAATAAAAAGATTATTTTTTTATATTCTAACCTAGTAACAAATATAATAATTTTTTTAATAAATTAAAAAAGCCGAGAACTATGAATTCTCAGTCTTTTGATCAAACCTTTTTTTAAAAAATAAATATAAATAATAAAAGATACTAACAATAACAAACAGTAAAAAGATAAAATTACTAACTTGTACCACTGTAAGAATCTCCTTATTCTGATACAAAGTAACAGGATCTGCTAAATCAATACCATTTACACGAGCCATCGCAACAAACATGACAAAGAAGAAAAAGATAGAACTCATGAAAATATAATTAAATATTTTCTTTCCCTTCCCTAACTTCTTACTAAACATCGTATAAATAAAATCCATAACTGCAAGTAAAAATAAGAAGAAAAATACAACAGTCGATGGGAAATAATAATAATCCATTACCTTCATAATAAAAGAATCAAAACATGTAACAACATAAGAAGATGAAAATATCATAAACCCTAAAACTGCAAGTATCAAACATATAGTAACTAGAATAGATACAAATCTTTTTTGATACTTCATATTAACACAAACAAGTATCACTAATAAAAGGAACAATAAATTTAGTTCTATAGACATAAAAGATGAAAATAATACATCAAAAATTATTTTCATCTTATCAACTAGACCAATTTCCATAAAGACACCTCCTATTAAGATACTAATTCAGCAATATAGATAGTTTGTGTAGTATCATCATCCTTAGTACAAGTAATAAGAGTTAATGTTGTCTTATTATAATTCCTATGAATCGCAACTTTACCATTCTTAGGAACAGTATAAATATTAGTAATTTGATACTGATACTTATTTCCTTGATAAGTAACGTAAGCTTTATCTCCAATATTTAATCGATACAAATAAGCAAAATAAGAAATATAAGCATCTCCAGAATGAGCCATTAAAATCAAATTACCACGTTCTACATCAGGCATTCTAGAGCCCTTCACTAGTGTCACATTATACTCGATACTATTATATCTAGAATCAGTATTATAAAAACCTCTTTTTAAACCTATTTTAGGAATTTCTAAAACTCCCAGATATTTACTATAATCAATTTCTTTATTCGTCTCTTCATAAGTAGTTCCATCAGAGACATTATCAACAGTAGGAACATCAATCTCTTCTTCTTCATCTGACTGTTTTGATTCTAATATAGCAAGTTCCATATTAGCAAACACTTGACTTTTTAAAAACGCCAAATGATTATATAACATGATAAATATTCCTATAAATACAAGGAAAGAGCCGAGTAATAATAACTGACTCTTCCTAAAACGATTTTTTTTATTGTTGTTTTGCTTTTGGTTTAGTATTTGCATAAATGATACCTATACCACATAATAGAACAACTAGACCAATAAAGTAAACAGATTGAGCAACACTCATACTAGTATCTGGTACTGCTGGTTCATACGCAATAGGAAGTTCTAATCCAGTAGTATTTGGTACATCAGTTGTAAATACGGTACTAACTGTTTGAGCTCCTTCTGCTCTATAATAGTATCCATCATAGCCTCTAAATGTTCCAGTAGCAGAAAGTCTAACTACTTTATTTTCTTCTGTAACATTATCAACTGGAATTCTAACATAGAATTGTTCTAATCCTGTAGTATTTTCTATTTGTTGTCCATTAGCATCTACTAAAATTGTTCCTTCAGGTGCTGAAGTAATTTCAACATTAAAGCTTTGTAAATGATCTGGATCTGTATTACTTACAGTTACCAAAGCACTTTGATAATATTTTTCATCTGCTGTTAAAGATAAATCTTCACTTTCAATAGACATTGTCATAGTTCCGTTAGCAGCTGTTGCATTCATAGCAGCAGTAACAACTGGTTCTATATATTTAGAATAGAATGTTGTAGTAGAACTTACACCCTTACCATCAACAGACCATCCACTTGGTTCTTCATCCCAATAAATAGAAGTAGCAGCTCTCATATTTTCAATAGCGGCAACTTGACTTTCACCAATACCTGCATTATTTGCAGCTCCTGTTTGATATAAATAATCCCAAATAGCAGCTTGACTAATCCAAGTTTGAACTTGATCTGGGAATTGTGTACCAGAATCTGTAGTAAAGTAATGATGAGGATAAGTATTAGCCATAACATATAATAAACCTTGATCTGTAATTTGTTCAGATTTATTTAATGTTGTATCTCCTTTATATTCAACATCTCTTTCTAAACAGAAAATAGGAATTGTTTGTCCATTAACTGTCGTTGTATAAATATTAATAGGAAATACTGCAGCCCCTCCTTGTCCATACACTTCTCCACTAGGAGCATTCGTAGTAAAACTATCTCCTAATCCACTATCTTCTATCTCATCAATAGGAGCAGCATAAGATACATTACCTACTCCAATAATTAAAAATGAGAAGAAAGATACTAGTACCATAGCGATTGATAATTTTTTAGATAATTGTGTTTTAAATATTTGTTGAAATGTAGATTGTTGTTTGTTTTTTTGATTCTTTTGATTATTATCCATATAAATCTTCTCCATAATACACCACCTTCATATTATTATTATAACATAGTTTTTTATTTTTCAATCCTTTTTTTCACTTTATTGAAAAAATATGTTGATAATCTTGTAAATTTATCTTTTTATTATAATAAACCTTCGCCAAAACTTCTCCTTTTTTAACGGAATCCCCTACTTGTTTACAAAGTCTAACACCTACACCATAATCAATAGTATCTTCTTTATTTTTTCGACCAGCACCAAGATTCATAGAAAGTTTTCCAACTTCAATTGCTGAAATAGAAGAAATAACTCCACTCTTTGGACTCTTAATAGTAGCTACTTTACTACTAACTGTTAATTTAGATAAATCTCCTCCTTGTGCTTGAACAAATTCTAAAAATTTCTGATAAGCCTTTCCTGAGGTAATCGCATCACGTACTAAGTCTAATGCATCTTCACGATCAACATCTTTAGCCATACAAATCATCTCACTAGCAAGTTGATAACATACTTTAGTAAGATTGGTATTTTCTTCTTTTCCTTGTAATACTTCTATTGCTTCTAAAACTTCCAAACTATTACCAACAGCATATCCTAAAGGACTATTCATATCACTAATAATCGTACGGACTTCTTTATTATAATACTCTCCTATCTTCTTCATTACTTCACTTAGTTTTTTAGCATCTTCTTCTGTTGCTAGTAAGGCTCCATTACCAACTTTAATATCAATTAAAATTTTATCAGCGCCACCAGCAATCTTCTTACTCATAATACTAGATGCAATTAAAGGAATAGAAGAAACAGTCCCAGTAACATCACGTAAAGCATATACTTTCTTATCCATAGGAGTAAGATTAGCAGTCTGCCCTGTCACAACAATATCATGCCTCTTTACTTGATCCATCACTTCTTCTTCACTTAAACTAATACGAAATCCTGGAATACTTTCTAATTTATCAATCGTACCTCCTGTATATCCAAGACCTCTACCACTCATCTTAATAACAGGAATTCCTAAAGAAGCAACAATTGGCGCAATAATTAATGTTGTTTTATCCCCAATTCCTCCAGTAGAATGTTTATCCACTTTTACTCCAGGAATAAAACTTAAATCTAACTGATCCCCACTCTCAATAAAAATCTTAGTAAGACCAAAGATTTCATCATCACTCATCCCTTGAATACAAATGGCCATAAGTAAACTAGACATTTGATAATCTTTTACTGTTCCCTCTAAATATCCATTAAAAATAAATTCTAACTCTAAAAAACTTAACTCTTTTCCTAATCTTTTCTTATTTATAATATCAACTATCATTTGATCTCCTTTCGAAACACTGTTGTTTCTCTCTCAACAAATCCAAGCTTACGATATAATCCCTGTGCTGCAACCCTACTAGGACGAGATGTAAGTTCTAAGTAAGAAATATCGTTTTTTATACATAACTGAAACACATAAGAAAACATCTCTTTCGCAATACCCTGATTACGATATTCTGGATCTGTACATACATAATTTACATGATAATACTTCTTATCTTTTAAAGAATCATATAAATAATTAAGTACTAAGTATCCAACCACTTTATCATCAATAACTGCAAGTACCTCTACATCACTATCTAAAACATCACACTTTCTTTCTACTTTAAAACATTTCTGTAACAGTTCATTTAAAGAGACTAAATACTTATCTTCATAATTTTTTATTTCCACAAAATCACATCCCATATAATAAATATCCTACACAAATCATAATATTAAAAAAGAAAAAAGTAAAGAAAAAGAATACTATTTCTAGTACTCTTATCTAAACTATATAATATCTATATTATTATCTTTTACTTTATTCTTTTTCTTCTTATAATAAACAAGTAATCCTACACCAGTACCTACAATAACTACTCCAATGACTGCATAAATAACAAGACCTACTCCCCCAGTAACAGGTAATAATCCCATCTTTGCATTTGGAACATAAACTAGAGCTAATGGATAAGAAGGAGCAGGATTAGAAGCAGCATAAGTATCAACTCCATCATTATCACCAACTTTAACTTCTATTGGATCTTCTAGCAATTGATATCCCGTAGGTGCTTTTGTCTCTTTCACATAATATGTACCATATTTTAAGCCATTAAATGTAGCAATTCCATCTTCTCCTGTTGTTACAGTTCCCACTTTATTTTTTAATTCTTTATCACTATAAATATCAAATACAGCATTTGCAAGCGGAGTATCTAATGGTGGTTCCGTTGGCGTCCCATCAGCTGCGTCGTATTTTAAAACATTTAACCCAAAAGTATAAAGAGCACTGTCTGCGCCTGTAATATCTGTTTCTGTACCATACGGATCATTAGAATAAAGTAATGATGCAGAAAAATTATTATATTCACCTATTAAAACTTGATCCGTTAAACTAGCTTCTCCTGTTACAGTCACTTCCTGACCAGAAAGATAATTCGTATTAAAATTAATTATTAACATCTTAGTACCAGGATTACTCTCTTCATCAATCGTAATTGTTGCCACTGTATTTCCACTTGCATTTGTAACTATTCCTTCTGAAGAAGTAATAAGCACTGTATTTCCATCTTTAACAACAATAGATTCTAATCGACTTTCTAAATGAAACTCTTTGGTAAAATAAACTCCGAAACTATATATCTTATTAGTTGCATTTGTTGGAAATTGTGGAACTTGGCCAATAAGTTCAAACGGAAATTTCTCTCCGATAGAAAAGGATAATAAAGGACCATAATAGTTATGTTCTGCAAACACATCAGACTCATCACCCACATTAAAAGTAAAACCAATATCTGACTTTTTCGCAACTATCGTCTCATCATTGACGACCCAATTACCATTACTTGCCGTAACATCTAAATTACCAAGCATTACTGCATAAACTTCAGAAGGTCTAGGAAGACCAGTATTAATTTGTGGTAACACTAAATAAGCCCCTGCTTGTAATGTTGCAGTTGCAGTAGTTCCTGTAACATCCATTAGGGCACCTGTAATTTCATCATGTCCGCTAATATAAGTTGCATAAGCACTCATTAATCTGTCAGCAGTAGAAGTTGTAATTGTTGATCCTGAAGTTATATCACCACTCGTTAGTGCAAAATAATCATCTACCGTAAAATCTTGATAAATAGAAGATTGCTCTAAAAAAGTTTGAAAATCATCCGTAAACTCATAACTGACTACATTAGTACTAGAATTATAATAAGCATCAAGTATTTTATAAGCTCGAAAATAATCACCCTCAGTAACATTTTGTACTGTAAGTGTTGCCGTATCCGTAATCATTTTACTATTGGGATCA
>CAJLUG010000036.1 GCA_905209745.1 uncultured Mycoplasma sp. | reverse complement strand
GACCCAGTTTAAAGAATTTCCGACTTTTTACTTAGTCTTGGCAAATGAAGAAGAAAGGAAGTGTTACAATGGCTTTAACAAAAGAAGAAAAAGCTAAAATCATCAAAGAATTCGCAAAAAACGAAAAAGATACTGGTTCTGCAGAAGTTCAAATCGCAATTCTTACAAAAGAAATCAACGAACTAACAGAACACTTAAACACACATATTCACGATTATCATTCTAGACGTGGACTTTTAAAGAAAGTTGGACAACGTCGTAACATGCTAAACTATTTAGCTAAGAAAGATATTCAAAGTTATCGTGAAGTAATCAAAAAATTAGGCTTAAGAAAATAGTACTAGCAATAGTACTTTTTTTAATATAACAGAGAAAAAAGTAGAAATTTTTATCATTTTCTGCTATTCTAGTAATAGAGCTTATGGAGGAAGTATGAAAAAGAATGTATTTGAATTAGATTTTTATGGAAGAAAAATTATTGTAGAGCAAGGAGCCCTTGCCAAACAAGCAGATGGAGCGGTATTAGTACGTTATAATGATACTGTAGTATTATCTGCTGCCGTTGTATCAAAGAATGTAAATTTATTATCTGATTTTTTCCCTTTAACAGTAAATTATCAAGAAAAATTATATTCTGTTGGTAAAATCCCTGGAGGATTTATTAAAAGAGAAGGACGTCCTAGTGAAAACGCAACCCTTGCGGCACGTATGATAGACCGTCCAATGAGACCATTATTCCCAGAAGGATTTAAAAATGAAGTACAAATCATTTCTACTGTATTGTCTGTAGATCAAGATTGTTCTCCAGAATTAACTGCTATGTTAGCATCATCTCTAGCAGTATCAATTTCTAAAATTCCATTTAATGGACCAATTGCTGGTGTAAAAGTAGGTAGAGTAGATGGAGAATTTATTATCAACCCTACACCAGAAGAATTAGAAAAGTCAGAACTTGAATTAACAGTTGCTGGAACCAAAGATGCAATTAACATGGTAGAGTCTAGTGCCAAACAAGTAAACGAAGATGTAATGTTAGAAGCACTAATGTTTGGACATGAAGCAATCAAAAAATTAATTGCCTTCGAAGAAGAAATCATCGCAGCAATCGGTGAAGAAAAGATGGAATATGAAACATTAACAATTGAAGATGACTTAAGAAATCGTATTACATCATTAATTACAGATAAAATGGATCATGCTCTTCGTATTAAAGAAAAATTAGAAAAATATGCTGCCATCGATGCTATCAAAGAAGAGATGGAAGAATTATATAAGAGTGAATATGAAGATAAACTAAAAGAAGACGAATTAAAAGAATTACTTGTAAAAGTAGATATGGTAGTATCTGATATCGAATATGAACTATTTAGAAGTATCGTCGTAAAAGAAGGTATTAGACCAGATGGTCGAAAGATGGATGAAATTAGACCATTATCAACAGATATTGATTTATTACCAAGAACACATGGTTCTGCCTTGTTTACCAGAGGAGAAACTCAAAGTCTTTCTGTAACGACACTAGGAGCATTAGGAGAACACCAAATTCTAGATGGACTTGGTCTAGAAGATCAAAAACGTTTCATGTTACACTATAACTTCCCACAATTCTCAGTAGGAGAAACAGGAAGATACGGTGCTCCAGGAAGAAGAGAAATAGGACATGGTGCCCTAGGAGAAAAAGCACTTCTACAAGTAATCCCTAGTGAAGAAGAATTCCCATACACAATTCGTGTAGTTTCAGAGATCCTAGAATCAAATGGTTCTTCCTCACAAGCAAGTATTTGTGCTGGATGTATGTCCCTAATGGCTGCCGGAGTACCAATTAAAGCTCCTGTTGCTGGTATCGCCATGGGATTAATTACACATGGAGATGATTATACTATTTTAACAGATATCCAAGGAATGGAAGACCACTTAGGAGATATGGACTTTAAAGTAGCTGGAACACGTGATGGTATTACAGCTCTACAAATGGATATTAAAATAAAAGGAATCACCAAAGAAATATTAAAAGAAGCTCTAGAAAACGCTAGAGTTGCTAGATTAAAAGTCTTAGATGTTATGACAAAACAAATCAAAGAACCAAGAAAAGAAGTATCTAAATATGCACCTAAGATGGAAACATTTACAATTGACCCTATGAAGATTAAAGATGTCATTGGTAAAGGTGGAGAAATGATTACTAAGATTATCTGTGACGCTTCTAATGTTCAAGATGTAAATAATATCAATGCCGTAAAAGTAGACTTAGAAGATGATGGAAGAGTAATTATTTATCACCATGATAAAGATATTATTAGAAAAACAAGAGAAATGATTGAAGAAGTAATCAGAGAAGTAGAAGTAGGTAAAATCTACGAAGCCAAAGTAGTAAAAATAGAAGACTTTGGATGCTTTGTTCAACTATGGCCTGGATGCGAAGGTTTAGTACATATTTCTCAACTTGCTCATGAAAGAGTAGGAAAAGTAGAAGATGTCGTAAAAGTAGGAGACGAAATCATCGTAAAAGCCCTAGGACCAGATAAAAAAGGTAGACAAAACTTCTCAAGAAAAGATGCCTTACCAGCACCTAAGAAAAAGAAAGAAACAAGATCTTCTAAAGAAGACAAGTAAAAGTTCATTTTATGAACTTTTTTTCATATACTTATCTAGGTGATATTATGTTAAAGAAAAAACTATTTCAAGTTTTAATCGTCTTAATACTTGTTCTATTTAGTTTTTATTATACAAATAAAACAATCGATATCATCAGACAAACAGATCCCATTATGAAACAAATAAAACTATCAAACGAAACTTATTATGAAAAAGCCGAAAATGCCAAAATAAAAGATGATAAAATAACTCCTGGAAAAAACGGTAAAGAAGTAGACTATGATGCTAGTTATCAAAAAATGAAACGCTATGGTGCATATAACGAAAGTCTTACGGTCTTTAAAGAAACAACACCCACAGTCTCTATAGAAGATACCTATGATAAGTTTATTACAAGTGGAAACGAAGAAAAAAAACAAGTCTCAATCATATTCCCTGTCAAAAAAGAAGAGAATATAAATAGCTTAATTCCCGTATTAAAACAAGAAAATATAAATGCCACCTTTTTCTTAGATGGTATATTTCTAGAAAAGAATTTAAGTACAGTAAAAGAGTTATTAGACTATGAAATAGAAATATTAAGTTATAACGATGACTATGAAGAAGTATATTTTAAGTCCGCACTAAATTACTTAAAAAATGTAACAGGAAACACTCCAAAGTACTGTTATGCAACCTATGATAATAAAGAAGTAATAGAGTTATGTTCCAATCTAAAACTTCATACAATTATTCCAACCATCCAAGGAACAAACCACCCATATCAAGAAGTAAAAAAGAAACTCCAAAACGCATCCATCATATCCTTACCAATTACCAAAGAAACCATAGATGAATTATCTATGACCATAAACTTTATCCAATCAAAAGGCTATGAAATTGTCACATTAGAACAATTATTAAGCGAAAGTTTAGAAAAGTAATTGTCTAAATGCCAAAAATCGTATACAATAGAATAGGCTTGTAAATAGTTAGACACAATTATTAAACTATTTCTTGCTAAGAAGTAAGTGTTATGTTACACTATACATTGTGAAGAATTCTTCAAAAATCGATTGAGAGCTTTATATTTTATCTGGTAAATAACAACAAAACTCATGTACCGGGATAAACTACCTCAGTCAACCAATAAACTCTTGGTGCTGCAAACAGAAGAATTCTTCACAATATAAAGGCCTAAAATAGAGAATTTCTCTATTTTTTTCTGTCTAAAATTTGTGTAAATATAAAAATTATAGTATACTTAATTATAGGGTGAAGAGTATGTACTTAAAAGAAATTGTAACAAGTGGATTCAAATCATTTGCTGACAAATTAGATATTAAACTAGATGATGAAATTACTTGTATCGTTGGTCCAAATGGTTCTGGAAAAAGTAATGTAGTAGACGCTGTTAGATGGGTCCTAGGAGAACAATCTATTAAGTCACTTCGTGGAGAAAACTCCATGAGTGATGTTATTTTTTCTGGTAGTAAAAGTAGAAATCCACTAAATGTTGCATCCGTAGAATTAATATTTGATAACAAAGACCATTTTATTAACGTTCCTTATACCGAAATATCTATTAAAAGAAGGGTATATCGTACAGGAGAAAATGAATACTATCTAAATGGCGATAGATGTAGATTAAAAGATATTACCAATCTATTATTAGATACAGGTATGGGAAAAGAATCATTTAATATTATATCCCAAGGAGAAGTAGACCGCATTTTATCCAATTCTCCAACGGATAGAAGAGTAATTTTTGAAGAAGCTGCTGGTGTATTAAAATACAAGAAAAGAAAAGAAGAGGCCCTAAGAAAATTAGACCGTACCCATAATAATATTGATAGAGTAAATGATATTATTATGGAGTTAGAAAACCAAGTAGAACCATTAAAAGAACAAAGTAAAAAAGCCAAAGAATATTTAGAAAATAAAGAAGGACTAGATCATTATGAAGTAGCCCTACTAGCATATGACTTAGAAAATACCAATATCGATTTAGAAAGATTACGTCTAGAAAAAGAAAAATTAGAAAAAGAAATTGTAACACTATCTAGTGAAAGTTCAAAAAGTGATGCTGATGAGATAGAACAAAAAACAAAACAAGAAAAACTAGAAAAAGAATCTCTAATCATCCAACAAAGATTATTAGAAGTAACCCAAGCAGTAGAAAAAGTAAATGGTGAAAAGAAGTTACTTCAAGAAAAAAATAAAAATGCTAATGCTAATGCTAATGCTAATGCTGAAGAAAATAAAGTTCAAGAAGAATTAAGAAAATCTCTAGAAGAGAAAAAGAATCTAGAATCCAAATTAGAAAAGTTAAAAAAAGAATTAGAAATTATTATTACAGATAGTAAAAAAGAACAACAACAAGAACAAGAAATAACAAAAGAATTAGCAAAAAACAAAGAAAAGAAAACTATGTTAATGCAAGAATTCTCTTCTCTAGAAAGAAATTTAATCACGGAAGAACATAAAATAAATAGCTTAAAAAGAGAAATAGAAGAGGGTGGGGACTTACCAAATAGTGTCAGAAAAGTCTTAACAGCATCAACCCTTACTGGTATTGATAATACAATAGGAAATATTCTAAATACCAAAGAAGAGTATGTAAAAGCGTTAAACATTGCGATATCAGCAAACAAAAACTTTATTATTACAAAAGATGAATATTCTGCCAAACAAGCAATTAACTATTTAAAGGATAACCATCTAGGTAGAGCGACATTCTTCCCACTAACAGTAATTAAATCTAGATATATCGATGAAGAATCTAAACATCGTCTAGAAGAAGACCAAGACTTTATTGGTATCCTAAGTGACTTAGTAAGTTATGATAAAAAATATCAAAATATTATAGAAAATCAATTAGGTACAATAATTATCGCAAAAGACTTAGATAGCGCAACAAATCTAAGTAAAAAAGTAAATAGACGCTATAAAGTAGTAAGTCTAGATGGCGATGTTATAAATGTTGGAGGAAGTTTAAGTGGAGGTTCTATATATCATACAAAAAGTATTGTAATGTTAAAACAAGAACTAAAAAGATTACTTGACCAAAAAGAATTAAGAGAACAAGAACAACATGAAATAAGAGAAGAACTTGCCAAGATAGAACAAGAAAAAGAAAGTATTGAAGACCAAGAATTTATAATTTCTAAAAGAAAAGTAGAAAAGAAAGAACAATATGATAAGAAACAACAAGAAATAAAAGAAACCAAAGAACTCCTAGAAGAAGAAAATAAAAACTATGAAGCTCTAAATGCAATTTCTAATAATTCTCTTAATGTAAAAGAACAAGAATTAATAGAAGAATATCATAGCCTAAATACAGAAAAAGAAACTCTACAATTAACATTAGAAACTACTAGAAAAGAAATTGAAGAGATAAAAAGAAAAACAGAAGAAAGACAAGCAGAACAAAAACTAAAAAATGCAAGTCTTAGAAAAGAAGAACAATCTCTTCACGAAAAAGAAGTAACAATTAATCGTCTAGAAATAAAAATGGATACGATGCTAGAAACATTAAATAGTGAATATGAATTAACTTTTGAAAAAGCTAAAAATAATTATCACTTAGATATAGAACCAGAAGAAGCAAGAAGAAAAGTAAATACATATCGCGCCAATATAAAACGTATTGGTATGGTAAATCTAGCTGCCATAGAAGAATATGAAAGAGTAAATACAAGATATGAATTCTTAAGAAAACAAAAAGAAGATTTGGAAAATGCTGAAAATACTTTACTAGAGATTATGAATGAAATGGATGAAGTAATTAAAGAAGAATTTAAAACGACATTTGAACAAATAAGAGAAGAATTTAGACAAGTATTTAAAGAGTTATTTGGTGGCGGAAATGCTGACTTAAAATTAACAGATCCAAATAATTTACTAACGACTGGAGTAGAAATCGTAGCTTCTCCTCCAGGTAAAAAACTAACTACAATTTCTCTTTTATCAGGTGGAGAAAAAACACTAACAGCGATTTCACTATTATTTGCGATTCTAAATGTAAGAACAGTACCATTCTGTTTATTTGATGAAGTAGAAGCTGCTCTAGACGAAGCCAATGTAGGAAGATTTGGTAAATACCTAGATCATTATAAAAATAAAACACAGTTCTTAATTATTACTCATAAAAAGAAAACAATGGAATATGCCAAGACTTTATATGGAATTACCATGCAAGAGTCAGGTGTCTCAAAATTAGTTAGTGTAAAACTAAATCAAGCAATAGAAAGTTTATAAATTGACAAAGTTCCCTTTTTGTGATATACTGTAGAAGCTTTTTTCACAGAGAGGGGAATAAATATGAGAAAAGAAAAAATAGAATTAGAATTAATGAACACAATTCAATATAATAGAAAAGGTAAATCTACTCAAGATATATATGATGAATATAATACGATTAGAAAACAATTTAAAATATCATCAACAGAAGATTATCAAAAAACAATAAATAACGTTATTACTTCTTATAAAGTATTTCCAGAATTTAGTATTTATAAACGAGTACAATTAGTAAATGGAATGAAATTTAGAGATAAAGTACAGAAAACCGTAGGAAATGTAGATAATCATTATACAGAAGAAGTAGAAATATTAAACTTATATAAATTAGCTAGCTTAACACCAGAAGTTGCTTTTGCTTCAAAAAAAGGAAGAAAATATTTTGAGTTAGGAATTATCTTTGCTACACAATTGGATAGAAGTAAACAAGAAGAGCTTAGAATGCGTAGAGAAGAAGAAGAGAAAATAAATGAATTTAAAAAGAGCTATTTAAAAGCGTATTCATCAAGAAAAGCAAAAAATTATAAATAATATAACAAACAAAGAGAACTTGAAAAAAGTTCTTTTTTTTGTTATATTGGAGTAACCCTATAAGAAAGAGAGGTTATTATGAATAAAGAACAATTAGAAAAAGAACTAAATATTAAAACAGATAATTTCCAAGATGAAGTAGTATTATTAAATGCTGCCATAAAGTCTTATCAGTTGTTTCCAGACTTATCAACAACCGATAGAAGATATTTAATGGCAGGTTTTAAATTTAATCATAAAGTAGATAATAGAATCGGTAACATCTTATGTCACCTACCAGAAGAAAAACGAAAAGAACAAATTGCAGATTTAGCTGACATAATGGGAGAGACCACCTTTTTAAGAAAAAGAGAAAAAGCACTCTTTGCCCTAGGTACTGATTTCTATGAACAAGAAAAAAGCTCAAAAAAAAGAGCTAAAGTATATACTAAATAGCTCTATATTCATCCTTTCCTTTGAAAGGATTTTTTTTGTCTATATGATCAATAAACAAAATACCATTTAAATGATCAAGTTCATGTTGAAAACAAATTGCTAACTCTTCACGAGCTCTAACATGAATTTTTCTACCTTCCATGTCATATGCTTCCACAGTAACTCTTGCATATCTTGGAACAATACCTTCAACAGGTCGATTGACAGATAAACAACCTTCACCCATTTCCACATAAATCTTCTCAACAGAAT
>CAJLUG010000035.1 GCA_905209745.1 uncultured Mycoplasma sp. | reverse complement strand
AAAAGAGGTATTAGCACTTGTTCAAGGTAGGGTTTTGATTGATATTGAAATAAAGAGTACAAAACATTTTAAAGTTAGTTGTCAAAAGATATTAGAGGATTTAAGTACTTATCAGGGTGATATTTTCTTACAGTCGTTTCATCCTGGTGTTGTTAGATACTTAAAAAAACACAGTCCTTATCCTGTAGGATTACTTATTATTTATCTTCCTTCTTCTAAGTTTTATAGTTATTTATTCAGGCATCCTCTACTTATACGTTATACTAGACCTGACTTTTTAGCAGTTCATAAAAGAATTGTTCCAAAAAAAAGAATCCAAACTTATAGAAAACAGTATCCTATCTTTGCTTGGACGATTGAATCTTTCGAAGAGTATCAGAAATTACTACCCTATGCTGACTCTTATTTATGTAATCATCTACCCTATTAACGGTTACTTCTTTTTTGTTCTTCTTCTTGTTCTAGACTGTCTGCAAGCATTTCTTCTAGACTTGTTACATCACTATATGGCTGATTAGGTGCTCTTTTTGGTATTAGACTTTCTTCAAATGAATTTATTTTTTGCACTCCATCTTTCGTGCTTATTTTATTTTCATAATATTCTTTGGTGATTTTATTTTGATAAGTTCTTCGTAAAAAATCAATATTTCTATTATGAATTTTTTGACATATCACTTCTTTGTAATAGCCTATTGGCATTTCATAAAGTTCATTTAGTTTTAGAGAATTATCTATATCTTTTATAAATTTTAGAATTTCTTTTTGATTTTGATATTTTTCTAATTCTTTTATTAAACTATATAAATCAGCATTCATATATAATTCTTCCATCTTTTCTTTACCGATAATTTTTTCTATGTGTTTGGCAAGATATACTTGGTAACGATATACTGGCTCATCTGTAATATCATCTTTAAAATAACGTTCTGTTAGTAATTGCGTGTAACCTTCGTTTAGACCAGTTCCTAGTTTTGAATTTTCATCATATACTTGCAAGAAGCCTTCGTAGATTGTGTTATCCTGATCCAATCCGTAATTACTCATCATATGAAAAAGTTCATGATAGATAGGTTTGCCTTTATTATTACGAATTAATTTAATCCTATTTTCTTTCATATAATAGAGTCCTGCGATATTTTCTTTTTTTACTGCTCTCTCTTCCCAAAGAGAAAATGTTTTTATTTCTAGTGTTGTGATATTTTTATAAAAGTTATTTAATGATTTTTCATCAAAATTATTTTTTATTTCTTCTGAAAAATGTTCTACATCGTTTTTAAATTTCCAAGAAAATTGTTCTTTAATTTCTTTTGTGGTGATTGGTTTTATTAATTCTTCTGGTAATTCTATTTGTTTTATTTTATCTGTTCTGGGTAATGTAAACTTAAAATTTGTAGATTTATCTTTTCGGATTTTTTTCTCAAAAAAAGTATAAATTACTTCTAATTTTTCCGTTAATTTTTTATAATCCAAGACTTTTATTTTTTCTAAAATTCTTTCTTTTTCTTCCATACTTATCCTCAATTCATTAGTTCTGTTAGTCTTTTTTCTATTTCTCTTCGTTCTTCTTCTGTTTCAATATTTTCTAATTTAGTGTTATCAGTTGGGTCATAGATAGCTGCAGATACTAGTAGAGATCCTTCTTCATCTTTTTTGTTATCTGTATATATTACATAGTATTTGTCTGTTTTTGTCCATTTAAAGGCACATAGAATTTCATATTCTTTGACATTTCCGCTTTCATCCGTAATTTTTAATATTTTTTTTGTTTCCATATCTTTCTCCTACTTTATTTGTTTTTAGATTCCATATTTTCAACGATAGTATTAAACTTATTATCTAGTTTTTCTATTTTTTCGTATAGTCTTTCTGTAGATGGTACCGTATATCTATAATTTCCCGCTAATGTTACATACCCATGAGACATCGTATAATCTTCTAATTTTTTACTATATTCTTCTTTTGGTAGTGTTTTTTCTTTATATTCTGTTATTAGTTTATTGGCATACGTATCGATAAAGAAGTTATTTACTCTTTCAATGTGATTAAATACTGCTTCTTGTGTTTTTTTGTTTGCTTTTGTTTTATAGATATTTTGATTTAAAAAATCGATACTACTAATAAAATTTAAAATATTATCTTTTTCATTATACTTTTCTAGTATTCTTATTAGTCCAGGTAGATTTGAATTTAAATATAATTTTTCTAGTTGTTCTTTTCCTACGATTTCTTCGATTTCAGCCATAATCTTTTTTTCATAAGGATAGATATTACTTGTTACATACTCATTAAAATATCTTTCTGTTAATAATTGGGTGTACCCTTCATTGATTCCTCTACCAATATTAATGTTTAATTTTAGAGAGGTTTGTTGAAACCCTGATAAAGAAAGACGCTCACTAAATCTGGAACTTGCCATATGAAATAATTCATGAGGAAGGGCTTCTAAACCTTCTTCAGTATCTATCGATAGTCTATTATTTTTGATACTATAATCACCAATTGTATGAGTATTGTAAATCAAGTTTTCTATCTTAAAGTTTTTATATCTCATATTTAGAGAGTTAATGTTGTGATAAAAATTATTTAGTGTTTCTTCTGGAAATTGTTTAATTAGGGTATTGGTAAAATTTACTACATCGTCTCCAAACTTACTAGCAATTTCTCCTTCTACTTGCCTTTTTTCTATTTTTGTATTTATTTCTTCTGGTATTTCATAACGAATTAAATGTGTAGGAATACTATTTTTATTCAGTTTATATTCATTAATCTTTTTTTGGGTTTTATAAAAAACTATTACAGAACCTATATTTTCTACTATTTTTAAATAATTCGTATTTTGTTGGGGCATGATATCACTTCCTTGTATTAACGCGCTCTACTTCTTTCGGATTCTTTTTCAATCATTTCTATATTTTTAATTGTTTGTAGTTGTTTTTCGTTTGTTACTACTCTTTCACAAGTTTCTTCATCACAAATTCCAACATGGCCAGCAACGATATAAGTTCTTCTTTCTCCTTTCCAATAATCCTCTTGATAGGAAGATAAAATAAAACCATATTTTTTTATTAGAGTCATAGAATTGGTTAGGTCTTTTTCTTTTTCTAGATGATAATAATCTATAAAATTTTTGGCCCAACTATCATGAGGTCTTTCATAATCTGGATCGGTTATTTTTCTTACACGGTAAAAAGCTCCTTCTTGATCAATAAAACCTAAATAATCTTTCATTTGGTTTGGATCTTGGTATGGAGTAATATCATATACTACGCCATCTTGTCCAGTTATTTCTATTTTTTCTGATAATTCGTCCATCTTTTTAGTCTCCTTACTTTCTACTACTTTAATTTTACTATATAATATTTAGATTTTTGCTGTCAAGAAATGGAGTCCTAGTTCACATTTTTTGACAAGAAAAAACTTATCTTGCGATAAGCCATAAAGTTATTTTAGTTATTACTATTTATATTTTTTTCATAGATTACTCTTTGTTCTTTAAAGCCCTGTTTATGATAAAAGTTTTTAGCATTTTCGTTAAAGCTCCAGCAACTTAGTTCTATTCTTTTACAGCTATTTTCCTCTGCGTACTGATAGACTTTATTGATTAATGATTTACCATATCCTTTATTTTGATAATCTTTATCAATCATCAACTCATCTATCCATATCGATTTTGTTGTTTTATTGTTTATTTTTATTGAAATATAGCCAATAATTTCTTTATCGTTCTCTATCACAAAAACTTTTTCTTCTTCGTTATTTAACATGTTTACTAACTCTTCTTTTAAAGTCTCTTCTTTCTTTTTTGCAAAGATATCACGCCTTTTTTCATAGTGCATATTAAATGCTTCTATATATAGTTTTAATAAATTACGATCTATATCTTTTTTATTTGCTTCTCTAATTATCATTTTTATTATTCTCCCAGTCTTTAAATCTTTCTATTTTCATACTTAATTTGTATTTTTTACGTAATTTGGCAATTTCTTGCATCATTTCTGATTTGTGATGAAAGTCTAAAGCTTCTTCATTTTTCCAGCGGTCTATAAGCATGACTGTTTCAGAATCTTCCATAGGAAAGAAATATTCATAACGTTCATTTCCTTCTTCATTTCTTATTTTATCTACTAATCCAGATGCCATCATTTCTTCGGCAAACTTTTTAGCATTACCATTTGTTCCTTTATAATAAATATTTATTGTTAAACTCATATGATAACTCCTTTTCTATATTATATTGGCATTAGGATATGTTTTTTGTAAATCCTCTTTCGCTGGTGTTAGAGGGGACCCTCCAGAGGTACAAAACGTAATTATTTTTTTGTTTGTTAAATCAATTTGGTCTAGGAAAGTTTTTACTACATTTGGTGCAATTCCCCACCATATTGGGAATCCAATATAAATCGTATCGTAGGTGTTCATATTGATGTTTATATCTTTTATTTCTGGTCTATAATTTTTATCTCTATTTTCCCTTGATGACCTACTATTTTCATTCGTCCAATCTAAATCTTCGTTTGTATATCTTTTTGCTGGGACGATTTCAAATAAATCTCCTCCAACTTCCTTAGACAATTCTTCTGCTTTTCTTTTGGTTACTCCACTTGCAGAAAAATAACTAATTAATACTTTTTCCATAAATAATCCTCCTATTTATTATCCTTTTGATTTTTCCCACTAAATACAGGGAAGAAATCATCACTACCATAGTTTTCAATCGTATCCATATTCTTGAATATATCCATATCCTCTTTTGATATTTCGAAATCAACTTTAGCGTTATCAATAATATGTTTTTTGGTAGAGGCTTTAGGTAAGGCAACTAAACCTAACTCTAAAACATATCTAATACAAAGAGCTGCTACTGAAACATGATATTTTGTGGCCATTTTCATTATTGTTTCATTTTTTAAGGCAGCTCCATGAGCAATTGGAGAATAAGCCTCTACTAAAATATCGTTTTCTTTACAAAACTCTATTAATTCTTTTTTTGTATTACTAATATGGGTAAGAATTTGATTTACCATTGGTTTTATCTTACAGGAAGATAAAATGTTTTCTAGGTCATCTTGTAAGAAATTAGAAACGCCTATTGCTTTTACTTTTCCTTCTTCGTAAGCGGTTTCTAACGCTTTCCAAACTTCTTTATTTTCGGCAAAATACTTTTTATCTCCACGAAATTCTGCCCATGGTTCTGGACTATGTATAATCATTAAGTCTATGTAGTCTAATCCTAGTTTTTGTAATGACTCTATGATAGAGTTATAAGCTTCTTCATACGTTTTTGCTTCCGCAGCAATTTTACTTGTAACAAAGATTTCTTCACGAGGAGTACTGCTTTCACGGATCGCTTTTCCTACCCCTTCTTCATTTCCATAAGCTTGAGCTGTATCGATATGGCGATATCCTGCTGCAAGTGCAGTCTTTACTACCTCTACTACCTTTTCATTATCTATAAGCCAAGTTCCAAGTCCTAGTTTTGGAATTTTTACTCCATTATTTAATTCATAAGTTTCATTTAACATTTTCATTCCTCCTTAATTTTCTATTCTTTCTATCGTTATTTCTCCAGATAAATTACTGATCTGATTTACTCCATTTATTGCAGTTCCAAGTTCATATAGTCCACTTGCAGAACTAAAGGAATCATAAAACATGACAACATCTCCCCATGGTTCATAATAAGCTAGAATACCAGCATCTCCACCATTTGCACTTGGAGTATTACTAGCATCCAGTTCATTTGTAGGATAGAAAATCTTTTCATTAGAACTAAAATTTTCTACTTCTATAGTAAGTGGTAATTGTTCATATAAACTTCTAGCAGCATCACTATTATTTAATTCATAAATAATTATGTTATTTTCGTCGCTTACTTGAATTTGCATCTTTTCTACACTTTCCTCTCCTGTACTATTTTCTTGTTTATTTTCATTTGTTGATTGATTTACGTTATTTTCGTTATTGTTTTTCGATATAAAATAAATAGATAATCCTATTATTACTACAATCAATACTACTATTATTGGTATTAACTTTTTCATAACTTCTCCTTTAGCCTATAGTCTAATAATTTTCCTATATAAGCAAATTTGCAAATAGAATAATAAGGATAACTCTTTAATTCCATTTGCAATATCTCTTCTTTTAACTAACTTTTCTAAATATTCTAGCTTTTTTATTATAATTGTTTATATTCTTCGTCAGTTACTGCTTCACACCATTCGTTAGAAGTCTCTTCTCCTGGTACTTCTATAGCGATATGAGAAAACCATGAATCTTTTTTAGCTCCATGCCAATGTTTTACTTCGGCTGGGATTGTTATAACATCTCCTGGTCTTAGGCTTTGAGCCTCTTTTCCTTCTTCTTGGTACCAACCATAACCTGCCGTACAGATTAAGATTTGTCCTCCACCAGACTTTGCATGATGAATGTGCCAATTGTTTCTACATCCTGGCTCAAAAGTAACATTGGCAAGAAAAAGACTTGTCTTTTCTGGGTTTGTTAAAGGGTTTAAATAACTTTGTCCTATAAAGTATTTACTAAAAACATTGTTAGGTTCTCCTAAACCGAATACATTTATTTTATCAAATTCTTCTTTATTCAACTTCATATACCTCCTTCGCCATTCTAAATACTGCCCAGGCATTTGGCCATCCTGCATAAAAAGCAGCATGAGTAATAATTTCTGCCATTTCTTCTTTTGTGATTCCATTTATTTTAGCATTTGTTAAATGGGCTTTTAGACTAGAGTCTAATATTCCTTTACTCATTAGAGCTACTACTGTAATTAGTGATCTATCTCTTAATGATAATTTGTCTTCTCTAGACCATACCTCTCCAAATAATACGTCATCATTTAACTCTGCAAACTTTGGTGCAAAGTCTCCTAATTGATCACGTCCAGCTGTTTGTTTTACCATAATCGTCATCCTTTCTATATATTTATTATATCTCTTAAAGTTAACTTTAAGTCAATAGATAATTAATCTGTTTTTTTGATAAAGAAAATCATTATGACATTTAATAAAAGAAAACAGACGAGTAACATTTTAAGTTGGTCTGGTATTGAGATTACTTCTCCTTTAAACGTTAGATGAATACCAAATGTTTCATATAATATATGATGTCCTTCTTTGGGATAATTTTTTAAAATTTCTGTTACAACTGATTTTGTTTCCATATTTCTTAGAATACTTGTTGTCTGACATAGTGGAAAATAAAAGAAAATATTTCTGATTAAATCTGGGTAGTAACCAATTGGGATATAAACACCAGTAAAAAATCCTATTACTACTCCATATAATGTTTCAAAGGTAGAAAAAGATGTTTGACTTTTTAGCAGTATAGCTACTATTACTACTAATAGACTCGATATCATATTAGATAAGAAAATAGTTAATATACTATAAAGTATTCTTTGATAAGAAAAAGTAATTTGAGTAGTAGTAATAAAATATGTTTCTATTCCAATATAGATAAGAGTTGTGATTACCATTGATATTATGAAGGATGCAAATACGTATGAGTAATATATTTTTAATTTTGATACTTTTGTTATCATAAAGTCTTTTATAATGTTGTTGTTTTTATCCTTCATAAAAATAAAAACAATCGATAACATACTCGTTGTACCAATGACAATTAATAGTCCTGATGTCATTAGACGGTCTACAAATAATTCATTATAATTACTTACAAAACCATAATCACTTACTGCTTTGATTGTAAAGTCACGGATAAATAAAAAATATAAAGATAAGATTACAAGAGATGATAAAAAACTTAGAACAATATTTGATGGCTTTTTTAGATAGAGTTTTAAGTGTCTAGCAATTAACGTTTTCATGAATTAGTTTTAAGAATATCTCTTCTATACTACTATTTGTGATAGAAAGAGTCTCTATTTTATACCATGGTAATTGTTCTAAATAATGAAGTACTTTATCCATCGATGAAATTTCTTTTATTTCTTCTTTATTCTTGTAGTTTATTTGTAATTTTTTCTTACTATATTTTTTCATTAATTCTTGATAGCAGCCATTAAATATAATTTGTCCTGACTTAATAATACATAAATTAGTGGCTACTTCTGCTTCTTCTATATAATGAGATGAGAAAAATATGGCCATGGCTTTTTCTTTATTTAACTTTAGAAGAAAACTCCAGACTTTTTTTCTTGTTTCTATATCTA
>CAJLUG010000034.1 GCA_905209745.1 uncultured Mycoplasma sp. | reverse complement strand
GCCATGCATCTTCATTACCTGGCTGTTTATAAGTAATTTCACCAGTCTTATTATTAATCCATGTACCTGGGAAACTCCACTCAGCTTGATACCAATTTCTAGCATCCCCACTTACATAGCATCCATCGTATCCTTTATAATCTTCATAATCACTTAAGAAAATATCTTCACCTGAAACCGTAGTATTACCTTGACTTTCACCTAAACTTGGTAACGTTGCTTGATTATTTGAAGTATCTACTGGGAATTCTACAGTCTCTTCTACTTCTTTACCATCAACATCATGTGTATAATCAACACTAATAGTAAAGTATGCTGTCTTACTAGTACAACTAGCACTTGCATTACATGACGCTACAGCATCTTCATAAATTTGCCAGTTTCTAATAGTATCATCAGCGGCATCTTCAGCATTCCAATATTGATTATTACTACATCCAATCCAACGACAATCTTGTTTACATGGACCTGTAGTATAAATCTGACGTCTAAATCCTTCTTGGGCAATACCCATATCAGGGAATACTCCCCAACCCATTAGATAATTTCCATGAGTAGCTCGAACTACCGCATCCTTATTTTCTTGATACCAACGACCATAAGTGTCACGTCTACCAGATGGCCTCCATACTATTCTACCTATAGAAGCATTCCATTCATATCTTCCAGCGTATCCTGGGAAAGCATTACTCATCCTACTAGCAGTAATCTTACCTTCATAACTTACTCCTAAAGATGTAGACTCACTTTCTTCTTCATCACCATAAACTTCTTGATAACATTTATTACTACATTCTTGTCCGTATTTTCCACCATCACACTCTTGAATACATTGATCAAACTCTTCACTAGGTCCTGCGTCATTAACAAGTCCTGGGAAGTTATTACAATATGGAACTGGTGTACATACTTGAGGTGTTGTAGGAGGAGAAATCTTATTAGCTGCATTACATACAACACGAGAAGTAACTTTTACTTTATATTCAAAACAAAGTCCCGCTTTAGATGCAACTGGAGGTCCATATTCCACAACAACTGCTTCTTCACAAGTTCTAACACATGATCCACCAGATACAGTTTCTTTATTACCAGAAGTATAATTATAAGTATAATTTACATTAGTACTTTCTTCTTCTTTTGCATAGTAATAATCTTTATTTACATAATACTCATCACCTGTAGTACCAGTAGCTTTTAACTTCCAGTCACAAGTATGACCAAATCTTGTATCATCAATAGAACCATCTTTTACTAAACTAGAATAATCATGTCCACGTGCTAATGCTTTTTGTTTTGTATCATTAAATGCTTGTAAAAACTCAGGAGATCCTCCACTGCCACTAGAACTACTACCAGACTCCATCTTCTTCCAAATAGAAATAGCAGTACCAATCATAGAAGCAGTTTGTTTTTCCGTATAGTTAAAAGTAACACCACTAGGAGTCAAACAATAAGCCATCGTGTCATTATAATTACTCTTACCTTCAGCACTTACTGCATTATAATTATATTTTTCAATATCACTCTTACTTACTTCTCCTTTTAAAACATCAGCATATTGATCATATCCTTGTCCAGTTCTAAATACTGCACAAATACCATTATAATTAGTATTCTCTAAACTTGGTATTGTGTTAGAGTTAATTTCAACAACGGCATCAAATTCATAAGTATTTGCCTTAACACCATCATCATTGACTGGTGCTTCATCATAAGCAGTACAACGATCATCACTTGCTGCTAAAACGAAATGAATTGTAACAGTACCATTAGCTCCATCCACTGTATTTAATACTAATGGACTATCAGCTGATACGGTACCAGCAGTAGTAGGATCTGTTGCTAAAATACTATTCCAATTAACAGCTGCTGAACCAGAAGTAGTATCATGCGTTGCACTGACTGACGTTGCTCTAAAAGTACCATTAAGAACACTAATCGTTAATCGATGATTACCAATATCAAAATCACTAGATGCCTTATAATAAGTTTCTAATTCTTTTTGATTTGCTGTACCACAAGTAGAAGAAGTAGAATTCTCTCTTGCTTCATTTCTAGTAACCTCTGCCGTATCTCTAGAACTCATAACATGATGAATTCCAAATCCCGCTACTAAAATAAGTAGTATCAAGAATGCCCTTTTTATTAACTTTTTATGCTTCTTCATTATATTCCCCGCCTTTCATGACACTATCTAACTCTTTATACTTATCTGTCTTCTTTACTCCATAATTCGTCTTTAACTCATTTTCACGAACTAACCTAGCATCCACTCTAAATTCTCGGTACTCACCAGCTAGTTGGAACATTCTAGTACAAGTAACTAAAGAGATGATTTTGTCATTTTCATCTACATCTATATTAAACTCAAAGATACTATCTTCAAGGGATTGCTCTATATAATCCTTCATCTCGCTACTAGATAAATCATGATCTAAGAATGTATCTGTCTCTCCATACTCTGGAAAAGATACAGAAAAGATTTTATAAATATAATCAACACCATCAAAAGTATACTGAATATATTTATTTTCTTCTACAAAATCCAAATAAACAAAACTCATTAATTGTTCAAATCTAGTATGATTTTTATCTGCAACCAAAGGATTACTAGACAAATTCATAATATTATGACCATTAATACTAACCTTATTTAATAAGTGATCACTATTTACTTCATTCCAAGCAAAATTATCTGTTTTATATCCCAAATCATATCTAGGTGCATAAATAACTGGATAATCAATATTTGTACCCTGTACCCTAATCCATCCAACAGTAGTATACTCATCAGGATCCTCTTTACTATACTCATCTATATTAGAGACTCTAGATTCTACAGGATAATAATCGTGCATAAAGACAAATCCTATCGCCGCCAACAAAGCGAAAAAAGATAGGATGCCTATCACTAAAATCATTGTTTTCTTTTTATGTAATAACAACTTCTTTCGCATACATCTCAACCTTTCCTACTTTGTAACAACATAAGGATCTTGATAAGTTCCACTTCCACGTACGATAGTACAATCTTCATCTAAGTATCCAACAACTCTAACACCATATTGATCAGTATCATAAATTTCTCCATAAACAACCACATTAATATTAGACATTGCTGCTTTTACATTCGCTGTTCTAGAAGAATTAATATACCAATAAGATCCTCCAGGTCCTCCATAAGCATCTTCTCCTGAGAACATCTCATAGATATCAGGTGCCGCAAAACGTACTTTATAAGTTTCACTATCTACTTCTTTTCCATAACGAATTCTATTTTTATAAATAGGAACTTCTATTTCTTTATTAACAAAGTATTCATTATCGATGTATTGACTAGCTTGATTATTAATGAAATAACCAATATTACCACGTTGTTTTGGATTATAAAGTTTACTAGCTTCTTCCGTATCATATCCAGTAAGTACCACATCTCCATTATCTGCATGTAATACATTTGTAGAAATAACTTTTGTTGTATCATCTTTATCTACGGAAATAATACGATAGATATCACCATTAACAGATACATACTCACCAGTATATCTTGTATTAACTTTATCTTCTACTCTAGCTTTTTCTACATCTCCAATAGAATATGGATTTTCATAACTACCATCTCCATCTACTACTAAAGTATCTCCCTTAATCGTAAGAACAGGACGAACTCCAAAGTTATAACGTTTATCAAAAGACTTATAAGTAGTACCAGTAGTATAGAATAACTGAGTCATCGCATAAGCTTCATCATCATTCTTACTATTGTTTGTCCAATCAATACTTCCTGAATATAAATAAGAATCTTTCAAAGAATCAAAACTATTAACAATATCTGTAAATGAAATAATAGAAAGATTAACATCTTTTGTATAAGAATTACACTCTGTAGTACTTAAAACATTACTATCATCTAATGTCATATTACAATATTTATTTTTAACTACATATTTCTTAGATTCCTTAGTTAAGTTATCATAGAAATAATCTAACCATTCATCAATAGCTCCATGATCAACACTACTGATATCTTGAGCAGAAGTAATTCTAACATTATCTCCATCAACATCTATAATTCTAAATAACATATTAGAAAAATAAATATAGTTATTAGGATTATATCCTACATAACGTCCACTATCTCCTGTTGCCTCACTCACAACTTTATTAAGTCTAGAAACAACTTTTACTGTTCTAACTTTTTTAGTTTCATTATTCAAACTATCACTAATAGTATAAGTAACTTGATAAGTACCATTAACAGAAGTATCAACTTCACTAGAATCAATTTCTACATCTTTAACATCTAATTTACCATCAGAGTTATCAACAACACTTTCTACTCCTAATTCTTCATACTTTTCTCCTCTATTAACAGTAATAGTATCATCACCCTTAAGTGTAACTTCAGGTCCACTATGATCTACCAAAGAAGAAAGAATTCCGCATTTTAAATAAACATAATATTTATAATCATCATCTTCTCTTTTAACTTTTACCCAACTATCTGAAATAGAACAAGCGTTATTACTAAGTGGTACATAAAAATCTTCTTCTAAATATGCTTGATCATATAATTCTTGTAAAGGAACCGTTCTTACACGATTTCCTGTAGGTAACATACTTTCATTTAATTCAAAATATCTCTTCGCAGCATCTTCCATCTGGTTTTCATACCCTTTAAAAGTAAGTAAAGGATGAATTACTAAAAACCATAAGAATAATACTACAATAACGAGAACACTAGCAATCTTAAGATATTTAATCCACTTTTCCTTATCCATACAAATCTCCTTATTTTAACCTATACGTATATTTCTTATTTCTCACAGTGTATATTAACCGAATTTCACTAGCTTCCCCTATATCATCAGGAACCTCTACATACATATAATTACCATAGTAGTTTCTATCGATTGCATCTGTAATAGGAACGTCCCTAGAATTACCTTTATTATCTATATAATTAATTGTACCATATCTAGAAGAAAAGTCAACGAAATCTTTACCCTGAAAATCATCAGAAACATAGAAAATTTCTAACATCGTATTTCCTTCTTTGGCAGTCTTTTCTGTAGATGTTGTACCACAATTATCACGGGATGTACAACTACGAGATCGGTAAATAACAGTATCAATAAGTTGATACTCATCAATAGAAAATGACTGAGTCTTATCTCCAATATCAAACTCTAATATTTTTCCAACAGAAACCCCACCAGCATCTTCAATATTTCTTAAATCTTCAACATGTAATTTAATCTTTCTTAAATATGGATTATTATCATCTAACTCTTGATAATAAAGTACAAAGTCCTCCGGATCAGAATCCTTCTTAACTTTATAAATCAAAATAAGTCTCTTACTTTCTCCATTTTTTAACTCTAACTTATCATAAGAAGTACCTAAATCCTGGAAAGAATCTGCATAAGTACGATAAGTCTGTGAATAATTATCAGTACCATTCATAATATGAAAACGATTAAAATTAAGAGTCCTCATATTAACATTATTTTGAATCGTTAAATCTAAAACAACAAAACTACTATCTTTAGAAATAATATTTCCACGATAATCTTTATTAGTAAAATAACTATGATGAATCGTAATAGAATATCCACTACTATTAACGATATCTCCCTGTTGATAACTCTTATGTTCAATAAAGAAATAATGATAAGTATAACCAACAAGTAAAGCTACCAAAATAACGACAATACTACGAACGATTAGTTTATGTTCTTGGTATACATACCCTACATTTCTAAAAAAGCGTCGATACCCTCTCTTAAAACTTTCCTTATCGATATTAACACTAATTTCAACTTCTTCTCTATCTTCACTAGATAATTCTAAATACTCTTGATCTGACTTAAAATCAAATTTATTTAAATCAATTCCAAAAATACGAATCAACAAAATAATAATAACAACATACTGAGGAATAGACCCCATAAACAACAAATCATGTACAGCACGAATTCCCGTAGTACCAGCATCAGAATCATAAGAATTGAAAAAAGAAATTGCCATGATAAATACAACGAACAAAAAGAAATAAGAAACAACTGGAATAACATAAAGTTTCCATGGCTTCTTCTTATGTCGTAAGACAATTACTAAGGTAAGAAAAAGACCAATCATAACAATCAATAAAAAAATAGCAAAATAACTCGTATAATTGGTAATAGGTTCACTATAAGCATCATAACTACCAAGTTGTAAAACCTCATCTACAAACGAGCGACTTTGCATAGTCTTATAATAGATAAATCCACATAAAACAAGTAAAAAGATATGTATCTTTCTAAAGTTTTTAATCAAAAAGGCATATGGTTTTCTAATAATCATAATAACACCCTCTATTCTTACACTATAAAGTATACCATACTTTCAAAGAAAAAAAGAAGATTTTTTCCAATAACAAAATCTTCTTTACAATATATTTATTCTAAGACTAACTCATATGGAGCCTCACTAGTGCCTGTTCCTCTTTCTACTATCAAATCATTAGCAAGTACTATTGCAGGACGGACGCCGTACGTGTTCCACACGATGTTGTTGGAAAAACCACCACTATACACGATGAACTCGTCAGCGCCGTAGGTGCTGAAGTCGAAAGGCGAAAGCGACCACCAATTCTGCCCTGTATTTAAGTAACTACTGGAACTATGTCCACTATATCCTAATCCTCCTAGTGTTGCTTCATCTGCTGTTAATAAAGCAACCGGATAAGTTAATTTTCCATTTCCATTTTCACTACTTACCGTGAAGGAATCCGCTTGACTTGGACAACTTAAATCGGATACATAAGGGCTTGTTGCATTCTTTCCATATGGTCCAAAAGATAAATTTCCTGTTCTTGAATAATCTTTATCCCAACTGTTTAACTGATAGATACTTCTATCATTACACCATATAGTATCTTCTAAATACTTGGTATATTCCGTCATATTATTACTATACCAATTATCAATAGTTGCCTTAATCGTTGAATCTGTTTGATTTCTTAAGTTACTGTCTTCTGGAAACATTTCATTTAGGGCACCACTAATATTTACTCCATTATTTAAAGTCATGTAATAAATTTGAGAAAAACTTCCTGTATAGTGGACATAATATACTGTACTACAGGTATTACTATTTGACATACAAGTATACCTGTGACCATTTCCTACAATACTTGTTCTATCACTACTCCAATTAATCGGCTTACTTTCTACAGTATCTACTAAAGTATAACTACTTCCATTCCAGGTAACATCATTTCCATAAATCCAAGTAGGTTCTGATGCTTCTTGATACAAACTATCATAAGTCTCTCCATTTGTCATATTTACTCTATACATATAACTACTAGAAGCATCATTTACATAGTACACTTCGCTACAGCTTGTTGCACTATCCGATCTACAGGTATACTTTCCTTCTAGATTATTATAGTTATCACTCCAACTATACTGAACTGGATTTACTAAAGTATAAGTACCATTACTATAGGTAACAGAATCTGCATAGTAGTAATTAGTATTGGACATTGAGGTATAAATTTCACTCTTTCGTACTAAATCAAACCATTCTACATCTTCATAATCATATTCATATCTTGTTCCAACCATATATCCTACATCTGCAGGGGAAGTATTATTCTGATTAAATTGGCTTGTTCCAATCTGTGAATCTTCTCCTGTATTATTACAATAGCCATTAGAATCAGGGACCCCATCATAGATTAGTTTAACTCCTCCAGTTTCTGTTGTTCTTACTATTAGCCAACAAAAGCCTCCAAACTTCACATGATTATTATCTACATCTCCTCTAAAGTATAGTATTGGATATTCATTATCTTCTGTTCCTGCTCTGATATATACTCCTTTTCCATTGGTATTATTATCTAGTCTACTACCAAAATTAATTCCGATACTAGATGAGACAAATTCACTAGAAGTGTTATCCATCACTGCTTCTTGTTTCATGAAGTTATATAACGTTGGTGCCACATAAATTTCTCCGTCCATGGTTTTGGTTGTCGATATCTTACTCCATTCCGCTTTTATTTCTACATCACTTTCTGGCATCGTAAAATAATTATTATTGATTTTTTCTACATCTTTTGTCGCAATTTTCCAACCTTTAAATTGATATCCTTCACAAGTTGGTACTTGATTAGATATTTCTACAATATTATAAACAGAATATTGATTACTTCCTGGTACATTACTAACAATACATCCTTCCGGTGCGTTGCCATCATAAATAACTTTATAGTTATCTGCAAGAATTGGTGTATTTGTTGTCGTTACGTCTTCTTCTTGTTCTTCTATCTTAGAAATAACTTCTGTACTTTCATTTGTTGGATAAATTCCTACTTGACCAATAAGTTCTTCTTTCAATT
>CAJLUG010000033.1 GCA_905209745.1 uncultured Mycoplasma sp. | reverse complement strand
TTTCTACTTCGTCTTGATGTTCTTCATAATATTTTCTTTTTTCTCTAATAGGACTAAGGAAGTTGGTCATGGCTTCTATTAGTTCTTTTTTACATTGTACACAGCCACGAGAACCTTCTTTACATTCTTTACATACTGTTTTTATATTTTCTTTGTTGTTTACTAGGTTATGATAGTAGTAGACCATGCAAACTTCGGGATTAGCAGGGTCATCTTTTTTTATTTTTTCAGGGTCTGTTACTGCTTTCATAATCTTTTTAGAAATTGTTTCATCATCATCAGTTAGAAAAATGGCATTTCCTAGACTTTTTCCCATTTTATCATTACCATCTAGACCTTTTACTCGTTTTGTCTCACTCAATATGGCATTTGGTTCGTTTAGTGTTTTTCCATAGATTGCGTTAAACTTTCTTACGATTTCACGACATTGTTCTAATAGGGGAAGTTGATCTTCTCCTACAGGAACTAATTCTCCATCAAAGGCCGTAATATCTGCAGCTTGTGATACGGGATAACCTAGGAAACCGTAAGTGATTGATTCTCCATGGTTACCGAAAAGTTCTTTTTTTTGGGCTATTTCGGTTTTTACTGTGGGATTTCTTTCTAGTCTTGCGACTGTGACTAGGTTAGAGTAAAATACTGTTAACTCAGCAATTTCTTTTATTTTTGATTGAATAAAGAAATGTACTTTATTTGGATCTAGTCCTGTAGATAATAAGTCCATGGTAATTTCGTAGACATTTTTTCTTACTTTTTCGGGATTGTTGAAATTATCTGTTAGTGCTTGGACATCGGCAATTTCTAAATAGAAGTCATAGTCCTCTTGTAGTTTTAAATAATTCTGGCAGGCTCCAAAGTAATGTCCTAGATGTAAGTTTCCTGTTGGTCTTAGACCTGTTAATACTATTTTTTTCATTTGATCACTTTCTTTCTTTTCTTCATTTTATCATAATTTATTTAGAAAAAAAAGAAAAAGCGAATTAACGCTTTTTTACTAATGTAACAACTGTGGCATTTGGCCCATAAATATCATTTACAATTGGTAAACCAACCATGGCATTTACTGGCCCATTAATTACATAAGTTGTATCATTTTGTTGATATTTACCTTGTGCATAGTCTGGAAATAATTGCATTTGTGGAGAGATAATTCCACGGTTATGCATATATTTTCCTAAAAAGTTTGGTAATAGACCATTATGCATATGTCCAGATACAGCCATATCTGTGTTTGGTACAATACAACTTCCTTTTTTCTTACTTAAGCGGATAAATGCTTGTGGTGCATGAGTTAAGAAAATATTAAATTCTTTTTTGTTAAATAAGTCTTTATAATAACTAGAATAAAATATTTCTTGGTAGGCTTCATCACTTTCTCTTTCTTTTTTTGTTTTATCTTTTCCTTCATAGAAGTTAAAGTGTGGCGATAGCGCACTATAAGTGATTTCATCAGTTTTAAAAATTTCTCCATTTTCTAATAGATGATAATTTGGAAGAGGACTTAGCGTATCTTTTAATAATTGTTTATTTCCTTCTTGCCAGATACCATCTTTTTTTGTCATTTGATCGTGGTTTCCGTAACTAATTATCGTTGGTTTTTCTTGTGTAAATTCTAGTAATGAAGACTGTAGTTTCTTTTGAAAGTTATAATCTTTTAGACTTTCTACATCATCTACGATATCTCCAGGTATAATGATATGATCAATTGGTTCTGTACTCATAATATCTTTAATTTTTGTTAAATTTTTATATCCACTTGTTTTGGTTGCATGAATATCAGATACTACTAATAGATGCATATTTTTTGAAATTTTATTTGTATATATTAACACATTTGAAATTTTACCCATATTATTTCATCCCCCTTACTTGATGCGCTAATTATATCATTTTGTCAATTGAAATAATTTTTCATAAAATGTTGTCTAAAATAAAATTGTAGGGTATAATATAAGGCGTTGGAGGGATATAAATGGCAAAAAAAGAAGAAAAAAATGTAGAAACAAAGAAAAATAATAAAAAACATGTTCACGAAGTGGTTATTAAAATAGATGGAGAAGCTTGGACAAAAGCACTTGATCAAGCATTTAAGAAGAAACAAAAAACTGCAAAAGTGGATGGTTTTAGAAAGGGTAAAGTACCTAGAGATATTTATGAAAAACACTTTGGTAAAGAGTCTTTATTTATCGATGCAGCTGATAGTGTATTACAAGATGCTTATACTAAAGCTATGGAAGAGTCTAAGTTAATACCTGTTGTACAACCTAGCGTTGATTTAAAGAGTTTAAATGAAGACGGTGTAGAATTTACTTTTAAAATCATTACTAAACCTGAAGTTAAAGTTAATAAATACAAGGGATTAAATATTAAACCTGAAAGTGTAGAAGTTAGTGATGATGAAGTTAATCATGAACTAGGACATTTACTTGAAAGATATACGGAACTTGTTACAAAAGAAGACGGTGTAGTAGAAGAAGGAAATACTGCGGTTATTGATTTTGAAGGATTTAAAGATGGTGTTGCTTTCGACGGTGGAAAAGGTGAAAACTATTCTTTAGAGATTGGATCTCATACTTTTATTCCTGGATTTGAAGAACAACTTGTTGGAATGAAATCTGGAGAAGAAAAAGAAATCGAAGTTACTTTCCCAGAAGATTATGGTTCTAAAGATTTGGCTGGCGCAAAAGCTACATTTAAAGTTAAAGTTCATGAAGTAAAAGAAAAACAAAATAGAGAATTAGATGAAGAATTCTTTGAAGATTTAGGATTAGAAGGAGTTAATTCTGAAGAGACTTTAAAAGAAGAAATTAAAAAGAGTATTCTTGCTCAAAAAGAGATGGATGCTGAAAATAAATATATCGACGCTATTTTAGAAGGGGTTTCTAAAAATGTAGAAGTAGATATTCCTGAAGAGATGGTAGAAGAAGAAGTTAGCCGTCTTATGGGTCGTTTTGAAGAACAAATGAGAATGCAAGGAATTTCTTTAGATTTATATTATCAATTTACTCAGTCAACAGAAAAAGATTTAAGAAATCAACTTGAAAAAGAAGCTTATTCTAATGTTTTATATCGTTTAATGTTAGAAGAGATTATGAACTTAGAAAAGATTGAAGTATCTGCTACTGAAGCAGAAAAAGAAGCAGAAGAATTAGCTAAGAAATACCAAATGGAAAAAGAAGAGTTCTTACAACAATTTGGTGGAATTGATATGGTTCAATATGATTTAGAAATGAGAAAGACTATTGAATTATTAAAAGAAGCTAATAGAAGCTAATAGAAGCTAATAAATAATAGGGATATCCGAAGGGATATCTTTTTTTTGGAAAATTATGAAAATTTGAGTTAATTTCTTGCTGAGAAATACTTTTTCATATATAATAGTAAGCAGTATTTAAAATTTGGAGGTGGACTATCTATGGATAATCAAAAACTAGCAGTATTGGTTTTAAGAGATGTAGTAGTCTTTCCAAATAATGAAGTTCGTATTGAATATGATGATTTATTTGAAAAAGCTAGTATTGATTACGCAGATAGTACAGAAGGTAAATATTTAGTTATTGTGAATCCTATTGATTCTAGTTTAGGAAAGGAGGTTACTTCTTTACCTAATTATGGGGTCTTAGGACAACTAAAATTAAAACTAAATGTACCCAATGGAAAAACGAGAGTAGTAATAGAAGGAATTCGTAGAGTAGAGGTTACTAATTATTCTTTTTCTTCCGATTTTTATCAAGCTGAGATTCATGAGGTTCCTTATACTCAAGATTTGGGTGATGATAAAAATTATTATACGTTACTGATGAAGTCTTTAGATAAATATATAGAGAAGGCTCCTTATATGAGTAACGCTATTATCAGTCAATTGGATTCTGTAGATACTTTAGATGAGCTTTGTGATTTGATTGGATCTTTTTTGCCGGTCGAGTATCAGAAAAAGAAAAAATATGTACTTGAGATTTCTCCTAAAAAGAGAGCACAGTTATTGATTGAAGATATCAATGAAGATATCAAGTTTATCGAGTTGGAACAAAAAATTGAAAACGAAGTAGAAAAAGAAATCGAAGAAAGTCAAAAAGAGTACTTTTTAAGAGAAAAGATTAAAGTCATTAAAAGAGAGTTAGGGGATATTAATAGTAAAGAAGATGAAGTTAGTCTTTTAAAGAAGAGACTTTCTAAGTTGAAGTGTAATAGTAAAGTTCGGGAAAAGATAAAAAGTGAAATTTCTAGGTATGAAGCTATTAGTAGTCATTCTCCAGAACTGGGTATGATAAGAGATTACCTTGATTGGATGCTTCATTTACCTTGGAATGTTTATACTAGAGATACGAAAGATTTAAATAAAGTGGCACAGGTGTTAAATTCAAGACACTATGCTTTAGAAGAAGTAAAAGAACGTATTTTAGAATATTTAGCAGTAAAACAAAATACAAATAATTTACGTAGTCCAATTTTATGTTTGGTAGGTCCACCGGGTGTTGGTAAAACGTCTCTTGCCTTAAGTATTGCAGAGAGTTTAGGGAGAAAAGTTGCCAAGATTAGTGTCGGTGGAATTAATGATGAGGCGGAAATCGTAGGTCATCGTCGTACTTATGTAGGTGCAAATCCTGGTAGAATTATTCAAGGAATTCGTAAGGCGGGTACGGCGAATCCGGTATTTATTATTGATGAAATCGATAAAATGACGAAAGATATTAAGGGAGATCCTGCGAGTAGTTTACTTGAAGTGTTGGATCCAGAACAAAATAGTAAATTTTCTGATCATTATATTGAAGAAGAGTTTGATTTATCGAAAGTGTTATTTATCGCTACGGCAAATTATATAGAACAAATTCCTTATGAACTTCGTGACCGATTAGAGGTTATTGAACTTACTAGTTATACGGAATATGAAAAATTAGAGATTGCGAAGGATCATTTGATTCCTAGAGCTTTAGAGGAGCACGGACTTACTTCTTTACAGGTACAAATTGATGAAGAGGCAATTTTAGCGATGATTCGTTATTATACGAAAGAAGCTGGTGTGCGTGAACTTGATAGGGTCATAGCTTCTTTATTTCGAAAGATTGTAAAAAGGATTTTACTTGAAAAGAAGCAGGTATTTTACCATATTGAAGAGAAGGATTTGGCTACGTTTTTAGGTAAGAAGAAGTATGCTTTTGAAAAGAAGGGAAGTCATGCAGAGGTGGGCGTTGTCTATGGTATGGCTTATACCTTATTTGGTGGAGATATCTTACCAATTGAAGTTACGAAATTTCCTGGCAAAGGAGAACTTATCTTAACTGGTTCTTTAGGAGATGTCATGAGAGAGTCTTGTCATATTGCTTTTAGTTATATTAAGGCCAATGCTTCGGAGTTTTTACTAGATTTAACAGAACTTTCTTCTTCTGATATTCATATTCATGTTCCAGAAGGAGCAGTTACCAAAGATGGTCCTTCGGCTGGAATTGCGATTACTACGGCTTTGATTAGTCTATTTAAAAATCAAGCGGTTAGTAATACCATTTCTATGACTGGTGAAATTACTTTACGAGGAAGAGTACTTCCGATTGGGGGATTACGTGAAAAAGTCATTGGTGCCCATCGTGCAGGAATTCGAAAAGTTTTCTTGCCTAAAGAAAATGAAAATGACTTAGATCTTGTTTCAGAAGAGATTAAGAAGGAAATGCAATTTGTTTTTGTTAATAATTATTCGGATGTTTATCGTCGTATTTTTAGAAAGAACTAGTTTTTGGTTCTTTTTTTTCATATATTTTTTTTGTGTTCATATAATCTGGTAGGAGGTATAGAATGCAAAAAGTTATTTCTTTTGATAAAGACTTAGAATTTAAGACTATGATAGGAGAGATTACATCTATTTCTTTAGACCAAGATTTGTCTTTTGTAGATACTAGTAATATTTCTGGAGAGTTAATTGTTTCTGGTAAATACAAGTTGACACCTGCATCTAGGTTAGAAGAAGAGTTTTCCTTTCATTTGCCTGTAGAGATTGCCTTAACTGAAAAACTTGATCTAGATACTAGTAGTGTTACTATTGAAGATTTTCGCTATGATGTAGACCAAGACTCTGATGTTCTTTGTTGTCATATTAAACTATTCATCGAAGGAGTTGAAGTTATCGATACCGAAGAAGAGATAGAAGAAGTTGCGCCAAGCGAAAGAGGAAGTGTTTCGAGTGAAGAATCTTCTGTAAATGATGATGGTTCTAAAGAGGTAGCAAGGGAATGTGATAGTGATATTTCTATGGAAGAAAAAGTAATTCCAGTTGTCTCTGATATACCGGCAGTAGAAATAGAAGAAGTAAAAGAACAAGTGACTACTCAGACAGAACATAGTGTTGGTTCTTTGTTTTCTTCTTTTAAAGACAGTGACGAGACTTTCGCTACTTATTCTGTCTATATCTGTCGTGGTAATGATACTGTTGATTCTATTATGGAAAAGTATCAGGTAACGAAAGAAGAATTAGAAGCGTATAATGATTTATCTAGTTTGACGATAGGTTCTAAAGTTATTATTCCTACTCATTTTCATGACTAATTCTAATATTTTGAAGTGTTCTTATATTCATGGAGAAAAGATTATAGATACAGATCAAGGAAAATTTATGATTACTCCAAAATGTAATGATAAGCATAAAATCTTTCGTTATTTGGAGCAAAGAGATTTTCCTTTCTTCTTACCTATGGAGGATTTGATTGATGATAAAGATGAGGTTTATCGCTATGATTTTGATGATGTTGATTTAGAAGATAAGGCAGTTGATCTTGTTCATTTATTAAGTTTACTCCATATAAAAACAACATCCTATCGGGATATTACGATGGATGCTGTTAAAGAGTTATATGAAGATCTTTCTAGTAGGATAGAACAAGAGATTACTTATTATCGCAATTTACAAGATACTATGGAGTCTCATGTCTATATGTCTCCTGATCATTATTTTTTGATTCGAAATATCAGTTTATTTTATGATAATTTGGAACTTAGTCGTTCGTTTTTAGAACAGTGGTATGAAATCAAGCAAGATTCGAAGCGAGAAAGAGTTGTCTTTTTACATAAGATGCCAAGTTTACTACATTTTGTCGATAAGAAACCTGCATATTTCACACATTGGGATTTATCTGAAAAAGGATATCCTGTGTATGATTTTTTATATTTTTATCAAAAACATTTTCAAGAGTTGGAAATGAGTTCTTTATATGAAATTTATCAGAGTAGATTTTTATTTTCTAAAGATGAAGAGTATTTGTTTTTTAGTCTGTTACTTCTTAGTGATGTGTTTTCTTTTACTTCTGATATTTATCAAAATACAGTTTTGTTACAACAACTTATTTTGTATCAGTTAAAAGCAAGAGACTTTGTATTAAAACAAAATCATAAAAATCAAGAAACAAATAATCAAGAATTCAATCAATAAAATAATGGCATTTAGTCTAGTCGTGATAAAAATTAATAGAATAATTTGGTAAAAGATGATGATTAGAACAGTGATAATCCCTAATAGGTATAGAAGACTATTTCTTCTTTTTTGTTTACAGTAATTACACCTGCAAAACAAGTTATGTTTTGTTTTCATACAATCACCTATTATAATTTATGAATTATTTTTTAATCTGTTCTTGAAAAGCTTGCTTTTTTCTTATAAATTTATTATAATTTTAGTGAAAGTTTAGGAGTATATTTTCAGTATATTTTCCTAAAATTTTAAAAGAAAGAAGGTATTTTATGGAATTAAAAGGAAGTAAAACAGAACAAAATTTAATGACTGCTTTTGCAGGGGAAAGTCAGGCTAGAAATAAATATACATATTATGCTAGCAAAGCTCGTAAAGATGGATATGAGCAATTAGCAGCAATTTTTGAAGAAACTGCAAATAATGAAAAGGAACATGCTAAACTTTGGTTTAAAGAATTACATGGTGGAGCTATTCCTGATACAGCTACTAACTTAGAAGATGCAGCAGCTGGAGAAAATTATGAATGGACAGATATGTATAAAAACTTCGCTGAAGTAGCAAGAGAAGAAGGATTTACAAGAATCGCTATGCTTTTTGAAAAAGTTGGTGAGATTGAAAGAGAACATGAAAAGAGATATTTAACATTACTTCATAATATTCGTGATGATAGAGTATTTAAAAAAGATGGAGATAAAATTTGGGTATGCCGTAACTGTGGATATGTTTATACAGGAAAAGAAGCACTTGAAGTATGTCCAGTTTGTGCTCATCCAAAGAGCTTTATGGAAGTTAAAGCAGATAACTATGAATAAAATAGCAAATGTTTGCTATTTTTTTTCTAGTCTTGCTAGAAAGTACAGATAGGAAAAGGTGCTTGAGAAGATAATAACACTATTTATTAGTCTTCTTTCCGTTTGACTTGTTATCGTTGATTCGGTAATGTAGATACATAGAAGGGTAACGAAGGTGATTGTCCAACCTAGTTTCCTTCTATTTT
>CAJLUG010000032.1 GCA_905209745.1 uncultured Mycoplasma sp. | reverse complement strand
ACGCGCTGGACTCAAAATCCAGTGTTAGCGATAACGTGTCGGTTCGAGTCCGACCGCAGGCACCAGATTGATAGTTACTTTAACTTATGAGTTAATATACTAGATAGAATGCACCTGGGCTGTGCAAAAATTGTCTAAAATTCACACAAAATGCACAATATTCCTAAAATATTGTGCATTTTTATTTTAAGCATTAATACCACAATAATAAGGATTATTATGATAGTACAAAGATATTTCTCTGATTTTCTCATAATTTTCCCTCCATTCACTTTTAAAAGTAAAGGAGAATAGTGCCCAAACTAATTAAGTATTCCTAAGTTGATTATAATAAAAGGTGATAACCATATATGAATAGACTAACGCTTATTATAGAATACTTGGAGTCATAAAGAATTAGAATCATAGTTAAAATCTATAAAACAACATTTATACCAAAGAGTAGTACTGTTCTTTTCCTTATGTAAAATCAAATAAATATTAATAGTAAAAAGATTTAGTTTTATGACATATATTAATAATATAAAACGTGATTGACAAAAGTTGGTAAATATGATAAGATACAAATCACCGAAAAGGAGGGGAAATTATGAGAAATAGAGATGACAAAAATATTGTTTTAACTCCAATTACAGAAGAAGAAAAAGATTTTTTATTAAATCAAAATGTTTATATTTTATATCGTACTGATCAATCAGATGAAATCCACATCGATATGATGTCACCAAGCATATCTAAATATTTTCCTGAAATAATTAACAAAAGAGAAATTGCAAACGTTACAGCCAAGGCTTATTTCTATAATGGAGGAGAAAACTTATTCAACATAGGTAGACCAGTATATAGAGTAAGACCAACAGAAAATAATATCGTATCTGGATATGATATCGTAAATATTTGTCCAGAACACAGTGATAGAGTTTGGTTAGAAGATATTGTAGATGGAAATTATCAAGAAAAAGCACATAGTTTTGTAAAGACAAGATAATAGTAGCATCCAAGTGATGCTTTTTATTTGGAAAAAAGATAAAATGCAGTATAATTATAATAGAAGAAAGTGAAAGGAAGTAGTAGGTATGAAAAACGATAATAAATTTTACTTTGAAATTACCAAGAAAATACCAGGCGAGTTAGGACGTGCTGGAATTATTCATACCCCTCATGGAGATATTAAAACGCCTGCCTTTATGACTGTAGGAACAAATGGAGAAGTACGTTTTGTATCAATGGAAGATTTAAAAAGTATTAATGCACAAGCCATGTTAAGTAATGGATACCATTTGAGAAATAAAAGTACTGAAATAAAAGAAGCGGGAGGACTTGCCAAATGGTCTGGTTGGGATGGCCCAACACTTACAGATTCTGGAGGTTTTCAAGTAATGTCTTTAGGTTCTGGACTTGGAAAAGTGGTAAGTATGGAAAGAGAAAAAGAAGTAATTAATACCGATCCAAAAGATAGACTTGCTCACGTAACAGAAGAAGGAGTAGAGTTTCACGACCCTTTCTTAGATAAAGATGATTTCATTGGTCCAGAAGAATCTATGCAAATACAATGTAGAATAGGTGCAGATATTCATATGGCATTTGATGAATTGACATCTCTAGCAGATAGTTATGAATATAATGTATTGTCTCTTGCTCGTACAGAACGTTGGGCCAAAAGAAGTCTAGCGGAACACAAAAAACACTGTAATGATTTAGGTTATTATCAAGCCCTATATGGAGTATTACAAGGAGGACGTTGGGAAGATTTACGTAGAAGTACATCGAAAAAATTTGCCAAAATGGATTTTGACGGTTATGGCCTAGGTGGTGCTTTCTTAAAAGAAAATCTAGGAGATATCTTAAATTGGTGTTGTAGTGAATTACCAGAAGAAAAGCCAAGACACTTATTAGGACTATCTCGACCTGATGACATTTTAATCGGCGTAGAACAAGGTGCTGATACATTTGACTGTGTTGCCCCAACAAGAGAAGCAAGACACGGAAGAATCTATACCAAAAGAGGTCATTATAAATTATCAAAATTTAAAGATAGTAAAGAACCTTTAGAAGAAGGTTGTGACTGTCCTACTTGTCAAAATGGTTGGACAAGAGGAGAGTTACGAGACTTGATGAAATCAGAAAATAAAGAAGATAGAAGAAAATACTTTAATCTAGCATCCATCCATAATCTTCGCTTTATTATTAGACTAACAGAAGAAATAAGACAGTCAATCATCGATGGTAACTTCAAAGAATATAAAGAAAACTTTTTAAAAAATTATTATCAAAAGTAATAGAAAGGGTAGACTATGAAACGATTTGAATCGACCAAAAAAGCAAGTTTCCTAGGAATTGTTTTTAACTTATTTTTATTTATAATTAAAATCACTGCTTCAACAATCACATCAAGTCAAGCAATGCTTGCAGATGCTATGAACAGTTTAGGAGATATCCTATCTTCACTAATGACCTTAATCGGTAATAAAATAGCTAGTAAACCCAAGGATGAAGATCACAACCTAGGACATGGAAAAGCAGAATATATCTACTCCATGTTAATAAGTATTGTGTTAATTGTTGTAGCCCTATCATTATGTAAAGACTCCCTAACATCAATATGGATGGGAAATAATTACCATTATTCTAATATTTTAATCATCGTATGTATCATAACCATCATCATAAAATTCTCATTATATTTATACACCAATAAATTATCGAAAGAACTAAATAGTCTATTATTAAAAGCAAACTCTAAAGATCATTTATACGATGCCGTTATTACAACCATTAACTTATTATCTATTATACTAACGATATTTGGTGTATCTATGATTGATGGAATAACGGGAGTAATCATATCAACTTGGATTTTAATTACTGGGTGTAAGATTTTTAAAGAAAGCTACGATGTATTAATGGATAAAACAATTGATGATAAAACAAAAGAAAAAGTATTAGAAGTAGTAAAAAAATATCAAGAAGTAAAAAAAGTAAATCATTTTAACGCAACTCCAGTAGGATACCAATATCAAATATCTTTTACCATCTTTGTAGATGGTAATATTTCAACCTATGCCTCTCATGATATTGCCAATAGAATTGAACGAGAACTTGAAAAATTTGATGAAATTTATCTAACTGTAATTCATGTAAATCCAATTTAAATAAGTAAACCAAAAAAACTTAAGTCTCGATAGGCTTAAGTTTTATATTGCAAAAAATTCATATCTAAAAGCATTTTCTTAACAAATAAAAAAACTACACTTCGTAATAAAAAACACTTAGAAACTGTCAAAAAAACTGTCAAGTAATGTATTATTTTTTTATATAAATAGTGCATAAATCAAAAAAAAATCTGAAAACTACCAAAATACCCCTTGTCATTTGAAATAAAACAAGATAAAATAAATATGACATAGTAGGAAAGGGAGCATAAGTGATGTACTAGAAAATAAAAAACAAGTGGTGATAAAATATGGCAATAAATACAGTAAACGTAAAAGCAGAACGTATCTATAAGAAAAAACTTTTTTCTAGATTGGTAAAAATAGCGTTCTTACTACTAATCATTATTTTGTCCATTGTTTATTTATTCTTGTATATCGTCTACGATGGTGGAAGATTTACTGTGTCTTTGGATAAAAATATGTCAAATAGAAAAAATGTATTTTTATCAGAAGATGGAAATTTGAAGTCAAAGACAAGAAAATTGTCTGCAGACACCATAGACTATATGGATAACATTTCGATTAAGTGGCTTCCAGAAAATCTGGATACAGAAGCAACGGGAGCTCATAATGGAAATAACTATATTGCTTATACATTCTATGTCGTAAATGCTGGAGAAGAAACAGTAAATTATTGGTATGAAATAGATATTGACGATACCATAAAAAATGTAGATGAAGCAATAAGAATAATGATTTATCGAAATGGTAAACAAACAGTCTATGCCAAAAGAAATAAGACAACGAAGAAAAGAGAACCTGGTACGAAAAAGTTTGTTTCAGATGAAATTGCAGTATTGGAACAAAGAAAAAAAATGAAGCCTGATACCAAGGATCGCTTTACCATAGTGGTATGGTTAGAAGGGGATGACCCTGAATGTAAAAACGATCTATTAGGTGGAGAAATTAAAATGCATATGGATATTACAGAAGAACATATCGCATAATAAGAATAAGGAGTGAGAGTATAAAATGAAAAAACAAGAACAAAACAAAAAGAAAAAAAGAAAAATATTGTTATCATTGATTATGATACTATTCGTAGGTGTCATCTTAACTGCATCAACTTATACATGGTTTACTGCAAACCAAACAGTAAGTGTACAAGATATTGATGTTAATGTTTCTACATCTACCGGTTTACAAATTTCAGTAGATGCTAAAGACTGGAAAACAATCGTTACAACAGATGATATCAATACTGCCAAAGGAACATATGCTGCAGCTGTAAATCAAATGCCAACAGAAGACATGGAACCAGTATCAACGGCAGGAGAAGTAGAAGATAGTGGACCAAATCAAGGATTTATGAAAATGTTCAAAGGTACATTGGCAGCTCCAGATGAGGATTCAGACTTAGAATTAACTGCTTCACGAGAACTTGAAGTTCACGGTACAGAAGGAAATTTCATCGCATTTGACTTGTTCTTCCAAACAAATGCTGAAATGCCTATTCAATTAACTTCAAATTCAACAGTTCTAGCAGGACAAACAGATACTGCTATTGAGAATGCTGCTCGTGTAGCTTTCTTACCACAAGGACATGTTGAAGCTGGAAATCCAGATGGAGCACAAGCATTAAAAGCAACAGATAATACTGGATTAAAAATTTGGGAACCAAACTATGATGTTCATACTGCATCCGGAGTACAAAACGCTGCCCTATATGGAATTTCTACAACACAAACAGGTGGATCTCAATTAAAATACTATGGAATTAAAGCAGATATCGCTGATGGAGTAGATCCATATAAAAACTTTGATCAACCACCAACTAATGCAAATTTTACTGACATGTCTGGCTCAGGATTTATGATTTACTCACCAGCCTCTGGAATTCCAACAACTGCTTACTTAAATGTATTTACTTTAGAGCCAGGTATTACAAAAGTTAGAATTTATATGTGGGTTGAAGGACAAGATGTTGACTGTGAGAACAATGCATCAGGTGGAGATATTTCATTTAACTTACAATTTAGTTCTTTGACAGCATCTGCCTAAGATAAATAAAATAACAAGGAGGCCTTCATGGAAGGCCTTTTAAAATATGAGGAGGGTTTATGGATAAAACAAAAGAAATATTAGAGTTATATGAAAAGATAGAAAAGCATATTCGTTTTTTAGAATCAAATATCATAAGTGAGGAAGAAGAAAATGACACCGGAACAACAAGCAAAAATTAAAAAAGAAATAGAAATTAATGAAAATCACATTAATTCTTTTCCGCTAGAAACAGAAACCGGTACTAAAAAGATGAAAGAAAAGTTTCACAAACAAGCGGTACAAGAACGAAATGCTTATATTGAAAAAGAATTGACAAAATTTAAAGAATATCAAAAAGAAGCATACAAAGAATTAGATTACTATGTAAAAGAAAAGTATCCAGAAGAAAAAACACAAGAGTTTATTAAAGAAGAGGAAAACTTACAAAAATTATTACAAGTAATCCCGTTCATAGACGATAAAATTTCCATAGAAATGAAATTAGGTTTTGCCCTAATTCTTTACAAGTTATCCGAAGGAACAGAATCCTCATTAAACATTATTAATGATTCTTTATTAGAATTTGTAAACATCATGAAAAAAGCCAAAATAGAATTAACAAAGCAAAGTTTCAATTATAGTCCTTTTACAGAACAATATATGGAAACTTTACTCCAAAATAAAGAACAAGATAATTTTGATAATATCATGCAAGATAAATTTAAAGAAATCTATTGGGAATGTCCTGAAATTATTATGCATCTAAAAAGGAATCTAGTATTATTAATCAAGAAAAACTATCAAAAACTAAAAGAATACAATAAAGAAGTAAGTGCCCATCTTTTACAAAAATATAATTTAACAAGTGAAAATGCAATTGATACTTATCAAGAAAAAAGAAAAAATTTAAATATTGCGAAAGCACAAGATGAATTTAAAAATCTTCAAAAATTTATTGGTAAAAGTAGAAATGTAGATGATTATATAGAAGGAGCACCACTTCGTAGTAAATGCTTTAATCATCTTGCTATCAAAGAAAATTATCAAGACTTAACAGAAGATGAGAAAAAAGTATTTGATAAAGAAAGTATTAACTTACGTATTCAATTAGATGTTTTAAAAGAATATTATAACTATGAAAGTATTATTAAAGACTTAATTGCAAGATTCAAGAAAAAAGATGAATCAAAGACAAAGTATGAAGCCAAAGAAAAAGAAATAATTGCGGAAGAAAAGGCTAGAGAAAAGCTATATAAAGAGTATCAAAAAGCATCAGGTATAGGTTTTTTAGCTAAAATAAATCCTACCAAACAAGCATCTATCAAAGTAAAAATAAAAGAACAAGTTAATAAATTAGATAAACTATATGAAGAGTTAGAAGAGTTAGATATTGATATTAAAATAGGTAAATATCTAACAGAGGGTAGTAGTATATATGATGCTTTAGTCACAAGTCTAAGTTCCTATTCATACATAGAAAAAATCATGGTTGAAAAATTTAGAGATGTTGATACAGACTTTAACTTATCAAATTATGTAAAAAGATATATAGAATTTATCTATAATCCGCATGCCGAATTCTTACATAAAGTAACCGTTCTCTTAGACTACGATATTGCAGAAGTATTATCTGAAAAATATGCTTTACTTGGGATTCATGTAGATAAAGATGAAATTACAGTAGATGCCATAGATTCAGAAATAGAAACCGTAAATGTAGTATCGCTAACAAACAATATTAAAAATTCTAATATGTCGATAGACGAAATGAAGTTAATCTGTGATATCAAAAAAATAGATTATAAACTAGAAGATGAAATATTATAAAAGAAAAAACCAAAAGAAGTAACGGAAGTTACTTTTTTTGTACGTAAAAACAAACTTCTTCCTAATAATATTGTTAGAAAGGAGGGACTCTTATATATAAAACTGATAACAATATGAATCAAAAACAAATAGAAATATCTAATGCGATTAGAAAATACGAAAAGAAGATTCGCAGCTTTTCTAAAGAATTATCTAGGAGAAAAGAAGGAAGTAATAATTATTATAAAACAAGAAAGAAATTAGCAATTTATTATCAAAAATTAGGAAAAACAATGTTAAGAGAAATACAATTAAAAAGTAAATAAACTTGTTAAGAGGACGACCACCAATGAATTTTCTTTAATTTTTTTTCTGAATGTATTTTAAAAAGCTAAAATAAATGTTATAATAAATTGTAAAAGAATAAAGATGGCGTGGTGGAAAGATGAAAAAGGCAAAAAACATAGTAAAGTCAATTGGCTATTTATTTGTTGGTATGCTTGTTGCCTTGTGTGTATATACATTTGTTATGACTGACATCTTAAAAAAAGACTATGCAAATGTCTTTGGTTATACTTATTTTGTAGTCGCAACCGGATCAATGTCTGGAACGATTGAAGTAAATGATGTCGTAATTGTCAAATTAACAGATGATGTAGAATTAAATGATATTATTACCTATCAAGGAGAAAACGGTGAATTTATTACCCATCGTGTTGTCAAAAAGATAGGAAATCAAATCATTACACAAGGAGATGTCAATAATACAGAAGATGAACCAATTAGTAAAGAAGATATCGTTGGTAAAGTAACCATGGTAATATCTCCAAGCTTTGTAATTAAATTAATTGCAGTACTACTAATTGTCTTTATCTTACTAGCTTTCCTAAACTTTGATAAATTATTTAAAAAATTCGTAGTAGGCGAGGAAAAACCAACGACAAATACAGTAAAAGGTGGCGTGCCAGAAGAACTTTTCTCCACAACTCCTGTTGCGAAAGAAGAAAAATCAACTGGCAATACCGTAAATATTCCAATTAGTGAAGTATTACAAATTCAAAAAGATCAAGAACTAGCAGAAGTAGAAGATGAAATAGAAGTATTAGAAGTAGAAGACATCATAGATATTGATGACAACAACATAGTAAGAAAAGAAAGAAATAGTGCCAAAGAAAAAGAAAAAGAACTGCTAGAACAAGTAGTAAACTTATTGAGAATAAAAAATGATACTCTAACGATTACCAAAATGAATAAAAAATGGTTAACCAAATATCAATATGTTTATAAACTTGCTCAAATATTATCGATAGGTGATACCAAGGAATTAGTAGATACCATCATGCATCCAACATTTAAAGAGATATATGATTATGATTTAGAGCGTGCTGGACTATATGAGAACTTACGAAATAAAATATATGAAATGCCTATCTATGTATTCTTAAGAATCTTAACATTTGCCATTCTTTATAATGATCCAACATTCTTTGATGGAGTATATA
>CAJLUG010000031.1 GCA_905209745.1 uncultured Mycoplasma sp. | reverse complement strand
TCTAAAAAACATTTTTTACTTATATGCCTTAGTGGTGGAATAGGTAGACACGAAGGACTTAAAATCCTTTGACCATTGTGGTCGTATGGGTTCAAATCCCATCTGAGGTACCAATTTATCAGTATATTTGTCATGGAATCATATCAAGAAAAAGCCTATAATTGTTTAACTGAAGTAGAGCAAAATAGTTTATTTTTAAACCTATCACAAGGGTTATCTACTTGGCAAATTAGTGAAATACTAAAGCTATCTCATTATAAATATTTAGAGGTAAAGGCTAGAGCTGAAAAGTTTTTTAAAATGTTTTCTGATTACTTTGAAAAACATGAAAGCTTAGTGAGTCCAAATGCTCCACTAGATACCAGGTTTATAGATTATCTATACGGCAGTATGATTCATAGATTACCCAAAGAAGAAGCAGTACTACATTCTGGTGACTCATCTTGGGTATTATCACCAATAAGAATTTCGGCTATAACTAAAAATATAATGAGGTTAAAAGAATCTGATGGTGAATGGGACAAAGATTTATATGCTTTGATAATGGAATTCGATAGATGGAATAACTATCGAATTTTGCCACGTATATTACAGGCACCGTCTGCTTTTAAAAGAAGAACTACCAGAAAAGATAAAGTATATTTAGCTTATTTACACAGGATACCTGAATTTAAAATAAGAGCTTTAGTTGATATGTATTGGAGAGCTGGTAAACCCTCTCATAGATATTTTGCTTCATTTGTTTCAGATATATTTCCTGATGGTTATGCTGTAGTACCTATAAAAAAAGAAAAGGCTATAATAAAAGAACTTACTGATACTAAGATATACATATTTGAAAATCAACTTGATGCTGATGAATTTGGTTTAATGGCCAAACAATACTTTATAAGAACCACAAATTCAAAAGCCGGGCTACAATTTTGGAAAACTTATAGAGAGATAATAGCTAGAGCTATAAATTTCAGAGAGATAAAGAATATGGATTTTACTTGTTCTAATCTGGATATGGCCTATGGCTTAAAACGTAAAAAGATACATGAGATAGTAAAACAAAGGAAAAACAACTCTAAGAACTCATGATTTTTTTATAATATTGTTTTTTCTATTTAATATATAATATGTATATTTGCATTATAAAATAAATAAAAATATATAGACTATGGCTAAGAAAACTAAAAAGGAACACTACCAAATAAAAGGTGGTAAAGAAAAGGTAAAACTAGTTTCTAGTGCAGGGGGAATAGGGAACCTAACTTATAGAGAGGCAAAAAGAAGGGCAGTTACTCTTGGAATGCCATTTCCTGATGCTTGCAGTGCTAGCTTTCCACAACTAATCCAGTTCATAATCCATACTGAAAATAAGCCTGATTCAAGTTTAATAGACCAATATGATGAGTGGGTTGATAAACAGTTAGAAAGTTTAGGATATGATAAATCAGACCCAATAAGAAGTTATCAATTAAGGTTAGGGTTTATTTCAGAAGATACAGTAACTAAACAAAAAACAAAAAAGAAAATAAAAGGGATACCACAACCTAAACCAAAAAAAGAGAAAGATGGCTATGGTTTATGGAAAGGCACTAAAAAATCATATACTTTTGAATTAACCAATAAAGACTACTCCTTTGATAGAGTATGCAGAAGAGTATTAAAAAAATTCCCAGATGCTAATAAAAAATCTATACAGCAATGGTATAGGCTAGCCCTTAGAAAAAGGGGGATAGATTATAAAACCAGAGAAGTAAAAGATGATGAAAAAGCCTAAAACAGATATATTATCAAAACCCAATAGGAGAGGTAAGAAAAGAAAACGATTACCTCATACTAATGCCTATTATAGGCAAAAATATAATGAGATTAAAGATAATGTAATTTGGCAGGGTAAATGGGTAGTAATTGAATCATTACCAGAAGAATTAAGAGAATGGTATTCAAGAAAAAGATACCATGATTTATATAGGTCTACTCTAGACCTGTTATCTAAAAGGTCTACAAGGTTATCTTGGGATAAAAAGGTTTTTTTACATAAATATTATCCTTGGTGTTATAAAAACTATATACCTCAGGTAGTATTACAAGGTTGGTATGATGTAAAAATAGCCAAGAAAAAATATAAAAAAATATACGGTCCTGATGCTTTAAGATATATAAAATTCATAAAAGGCAGGTCTGCATTAGAAAAAGGTTTTTCAGTTGGGAAATCAATCTATGTAAATGGTCGATGGCAAAGACCTTTTGCTAAAGTAATGGTATCACTGGATTATAAATATATGAATCGAGTTAAAACCGCAAAAGCAAAATCGGCATGGAATATGCTTTTCGGTTATAAAAGTTCTAAAACCTCATCTAAATTTAAAGAAAGAGCTTTATTTAGATGGCAATTCTATGAACAATATGGGTACAAATACAAAGAAGATGCTTTTCTACACTTGTCTGAGGAAGAGAAACTTAGGGTACAGAAGATTCAAGAAGATATCCAAAGAGCAAAAGATTTATTTCTTGAAGAGTGAAGTAGAACCATGTATCAAAGAATTGGCACTTATAGTTAATAAAAAAACTGGGTGGAGTATAAAAAGGTCTATTAGATGGTGCCAAAGAAATTGGGAAGAATATATATCATATATTGGTAGGGAAGATTTTTATAGAGTACCAAATGAAACCAATATGACTTATATATACAATGAATTTATATTCCAAGGCTTTGTGCCATCAAATAAATTCAAAAGAAAAAAAGGCTTTAGCTATATAATATCCAATAGGTTGATACTGGGAAAAGAATTAATCTACCCAGTTCATTATTCAACAATCTATAAGTATTTGATAAAAGGATATAAAAACCCTTATTATATGATTGGGAAAATTGGAGTACCTGGATTCACTAAAGTATTAGAAAGATGGAAATAAACAATAATAATTCAAAAGAAAATTGGAGTACTAGAAAGTATCTAATACGTACAATTACTATAGATTCTAAAACCAAATTGGAAATACCTGATTCTGAAAATTTCCAAGAAGTAGAAATCAAGAATACTGATGAATTTTTAAAATTATCTATTGAGATAGGAAATAAGAATCAAATATTTCAGGATATAGCCAAGATAACAAATTCACCGCACTATATTCAAAAATATATAATAACCAAATAAATCATTAACCATTTTTAAAAAACTTACAACTATGGCAAAGAAAAAACAACCGAAAGAAGTATCAAGAAAAGAAATCAATGGTGCAATCATTATTACCTTTGATGATGGGTCTATCCAAATTATCCCAGCCCCTATTACCTTGACTTCAGATGAGGCTGCTTCTATCTTCGGTTCTTCGGAAGAGGAAGAAGAGGAAGAAGAAGAGGAAGAAGAGGAAGAAGAAGAAGAAGAGGAAGAAGAAGAAGAGGAAGAAGAGGAAGAAGAGGAAGAAGAGGAAGAAGAGGATGACATTACAGGAGAATCCCTCGCTGAAATGGATTTTGATGAACTCGAAGACCTCTGCGATGATAAAGACCTTGAAACTGACCCCGATGACTTTGAAGAAGAGGATGTAGAAAAACTTCGTAAAGCCATTGCAAAAGAAATGGGTATCACCTTGCCTAAAAAAGAAGCTGCCAAGAAAGATGCTAAGAAAAAAGGTGGTAAAAAGAAATAATAAACTATAATTAATTACTTTCTGATATAGGCAATATCATAAACCATTTTCTATATATTTATACATCAAGCAACTTTCCTTCAAATCAGTGATATTGTTTATTATCAGAAAGTAATTTACTTTAAAAACCCTATTAAAAACAACTAAATAAACAAAACTTACAACTATGGCAAAGAAAAAAGAAGAGGCAAAGAAAACACTTTCTGCCGAAGAAAAAGCTGCAAAGAAAAAAGCTCGTATGGAAGCTCTTAAAAATCGTCCTGATGGCCAGAGAACTAATTCTAAACAAATTGATGTTATCAAATTTGGTGAGAACAGTGAAATTCAAAACTTTGGCTATACCATAAAATCAGGCTCTGACCATGTAGGAGTATTGGTTACTTCAGTGGTAGTTGTAGATGGTAAACCAATTTCTACTTCAGTATCATTTGTAAATGGTAAACTTACTGTAAAATCCAAAAAAGGCCACGGAGTTATTGCTAAACCCAAAAAGAAAGGTGATAATTCTGAAGCTGAAGAAAATGCAGAAGATTAATATATAATCTAAACATACATTTTCTCTAATTATACAACCTTAGTTGATTATATTGCCCAGGGTTTGGATATATTTATTCAGATTCCTGGGCATATTTATTTAAAATATAATGGAAGATGATAAAGAGATTATATATATTGCACTTGGAATAATGATTCAAGAATATTCAAATATTCTAGAAAATGAAGAATTAGACCAAGAAAATAGGGGGTTAATAGAATATATATTAACAAGGGCTTCTGAAATACTTGATAAATTATCCAATGATATTTCAGAAGAGGTAATAAAAAGGCCACAATGGTAGATGAGGAAGTAAAAAGCCTTTTTATAAGGCTAGATAACTTAAAAAAGAGGTATATGTACCTATCAACAAATACCCCAAGAAATAATAGAGGTATTAATAATTCTACGATTAAAGAGCTAAAATTCTTAGAGGGTAAATATAAACATACCATAAGAGAAATAAGAGAAAAAATATTTGGGAATGTTATTTGTGTAACTTATGAAGATATAAATGGCAATATCTCTAATGAATGTTTCTCTATATCAGATAGTAACCTTGCCTCTCAACTTATCTATTTACTATATGGCCCAGGTATTAAAATCCTAGAATCAAAAGTTTATACCACCAAACAATTATCTTCCTTACTCTTAGGAAAAAACAATAAAACAAATTAAATTCAACTGGCTATGGTAAAGAAATCTACAAAAAAAGATTCTGCAAGAGCATCAATAGATGCCTCAAAGAAATTAGCTGAATATTTGAAGGCTAATAAACTTGACCCTAAAAAGGATTGGACTAATGACCCCAAACATGGGAAGAAAATTTCTGAATGGGTTAGAATTATAAGACTCGGGGAACAAAAAGTTTTGGATAAACCACTAAAGAAACTTAAAAAACCCGAGGTACACCCCAAAATTAAGAAAATAACTAAGGTACCTACTTCTTATGATTACCCGGATATAGATGGTATGCCCATGAGTTCAGATATGAAGAAAAAATATCGAGCAAAAATGAGGTCATTAATGAAATCTAATATGGAGGTATCTAAGGCAAATAAACTAGCTTTGGAACATATTCTTAACTATAAAGGTCAAGAACCCAAACCTAAAAAAGAGGAATCCGAAAAACCCAAAAAGGCTAAAAAAGAAAAGGTTAAGGAAGAACCCAAGCCTACAAAAAAAGTTGAGGTAAAGGATAAATCCAAAAAGGTAAAGAAAGCTAAAAAAGAAAAGGTAGAAGACTAATGGGTTTTTTCATTTTTTGGCAACGATAAGCGGTTATATGACATGTATGTTTTTCATATCTAGAAATTAGTCTTTATGGTCCAGGCAAATACTATTGGGAAATAGACATTACCTGGACCTACCTGTATTAACCCAGAAAAATTATTTTGCATAATATAATTAATTTGATTATATTTGAATCAAATAAAAAATAAAAAGGAAAACAATGGTATCACTAACAAAAGAACCCCTGAGTTATAATCAAATAATTAGCTTAATCTTAGATATAAACATAGAAGCTATACAAAAGGCTCTAAAAGATAATGACTTCCAAGATTTGGGTATATTGGGTATATCAAAGGAGCATATAGAAAAAGAAGCTAAAAATATATCAGAATATTTCACCCGTATAAAAGGAATAATAAACTCTAGATTTAGTTATGAGGGGTTTATAAAATCATCTATTAATGAAATTGATAGGTTATGGTTTAACACATTGAAAAGTACCTTATATACTATAGAATATGACCTTATATCAATGAATATTGATAATTACCCAGTTATCATGGATATATGGAGAATGTTCTTAGATATAGATAAAAATCAATTAATCAGGACACCAATAAATATAAAAGAAGTATGGAAAGGAATAAAACAGAATGCAATGGTTGGGTAATTATAGAAACCCCAGAATCCAGTAGGATATCAAAAGTAGCTTATCATCAATCAACTAAGTTATTACAGATTCAATTTATGGACAAGAATAATAACATTTATAATTATAAGAATGTACCTAAGGAAAAGTTCGAAGAACTTATATCCTCAGAATCAGTAGGTAAAGCATTCCAAACCTTAATATATAAAGAATACCCATATTACAAAATAAGTGGGTATATCAAAAATGAGGGTTACTACAAAAATAATGGATAATTATGAAAGATACAGATGATGACTTAAATATTGACCCTGAACATTTAGTAGGTAGATTAGGCTATTGGCTACTAAGGGCAATAATAATATTCACCATAGTTATGGTAATAGTAATTTTAAGGTACAAAATAAAACAAAAGACAAAAGAAGAAGTAAATACTGAATGTTTTTGGAATAATTATGAACCAAGTAAAAAATCCTATATATCCGGTTATGATTATATTAATGGTATCATAGAATATTCACCAATGGCTTATCCTGGTCAATTTGATAAACCAAAAACTAATAAGAAAATATCAGGAGTAACCATTAATACCAGAGATACTAAAATAGAAACTGGATTATCTAATGAAGAAATACTGGAACAATTAGAAATTGATTATAATGATATTTACGATTACTTTGGAATTGAATTGAGATGAAAGATATTAACGAAATACCTGAAAAAGACAGAATCATAACAAATATAATATTTAGATTGGGTGATATATTATATTCCCTTATGTATGATAACTTGGAATCAATGAACAGAAAAGGGTTCGATTTAAAGGGGACTACCAAATTAAGGTTCCAAAAAATGATGGTAGCACATAATGAAGCTAAAAAAGCCTATTTGAATTTTACTAAGGATATAGAAGGTTTAAACCCAGATGAAATAGACCAATTTATCCAAGATTCAGATGTAATAAGACAATTCTTATTATTAATTACAGATAAAACCCTTGGTAGACCAGAGAATATAGATAAAGCATGGGAATTATTATATAATTTACCTTCTGACAATATTCTAGAACTACCTGAAAAAATACAATTATGATTGAAGATGATATCAGAAAATTAAAGAATAGGCCCAAAATGGTAGACTGGGTAAAATCCACTCAAAGAAATTGCCCATACATATATTGGGTTACCCAAGATAAAATAAGTTATCCGCATTGTAAGGTCGATAATGACAATATATGTAGGTATAAAACTTGTAAAAGAATAAGATAATGGGAGAATATAGTTCTAAAGAAGCTATCTTATGGGCACATAAAATATGTTGTCCCTATCACCATGATTATATAGGTGAAAAAGTACAAGGAGTACCAGAACCATTAACCTGTGGGTCAGGTAATAAAAAATGCGATAGTAAATGCTGGTACATGGAAACCTTTGAGAGAGCCTTAAATGGGGCTCTGGAAGTAAACCCGGAATAATAATAGGAAAATATTTGCATTATAAAATTATTCCTATTATATTTGCATTAGATAAAAGAAAAAATAAAATTATTGTTTAACTTAAAACTTTATAAGTATGGAACCAGTAAAAGAAAAAGCCAAAAAAGTAAAAAGTATCAAAAAATCGGAACCCAAAGCCGAAGTTACTAAAACCACTAAGAAGGTTAAGGCCATTAAATCCAAGGGCCTTGAACCAGTAAAAGAAAAAGCATCAAAGGCTATCAAGGAAGAAGTTAAGGTAAACTTAATTGAATCTGTAATTTCAAAAAGAGAGGTAAAATATATTTACCCAGAAGATTGCCAAGATACCCTATCCCGTAAAAAATATCGTCAACAGGTAAGAAATAAATTGCACCAATTGGAACTGGCAATGCGGAGAATAGAGGATAAGCAATCCAAAGAATTTAAGGCTAAGGAAAAAGAATACCTGGAATATAAAAAAGGGAAAGTAAAAGAAGGTGTAGCAGCATAGTTCATTTTTCAAACCTAACCTATAAAAATATCGGTACGGGGTTTTACCAGAACCTCCATTTGGTATTATAGGTTAGGTTTACTTTTATTTATAAAAACCACCTTTTAATACCATGAACTATGTATGAGCCACTACCAAAAAAAGAGATAGTTAAAACCAATAGGGAACTATTAGAGCTTCATAAAAGGGTAATATTAAATTACCTAATTCAGTACTATGCTATGAAACTAAGGAGCCGTAAAAAATTCTTCTCTATTTATGAACACTATATCTCAGAAAAAAATATCCGAGAATACTTTAATAGGCCTATAAAGATATTTGTATATGCCTTAATAACTGGTACCTTGGATAATATCCGAGATTACTTTAAAAAATAATTAGCCTATGTTTTTAGATTTAACCTCTACACTTACCTTAGATAAAATCCAAGTAAGCCTATTATCTATAGATGAACCTTCTAGAGATTTTACAATAAGTACAGTAGATGAAGTTCTAGTACCTATAACTTGTAAAGATACAATATTTACCCCAGATTTTTCAGCCACAGGTTTTTTTATGCAAAGCTCAAGTGG
>CAJLUG010000030.1 GCA_905209745.1 uncultured Mycoplasma sp. | reverse complement strand
TTCTATATTAATGGTATATTTAAGAAGGAATGGGTAATATGACAGAACAAGAATTTAAAGAAGAAGTAAAAGAAATAGGAATCAATCTAACAGAAGATCAATTAAAAAAACTAAATAAATTTTATAATTTATTAATTGAATGGAATCAAAAAATTAACTTAACAAGAATCACTAACAAAGAAGACGTATACTTAAAACATTTTTACGATAGCCTAACGATTGTAAAAGAAGTGGATCTAACAAAAGTAAATACGTTATGTGATGTAGGAACAGGAGCAGGATTTCCAGGTATTGTCTTAAAAATCGTTTTTCCTAATCTAAACATCACCTTAGTAGATGCATTACAAAAAAGAGTAAACTACTTAAATAAAGTAATTGAAGAGTTAGAGTTAAAAAACATCAAAGCCATTCATATAAGAGCAGAAGATTTAAAAGAAACCTATGACATCGTAACTGCTAGAGCAGTTGCTAATATAGAAAAATTAATAACATATACAATGCATCTAGTAAATAAAGATGGAAAGTTAGTGGCACTAAAAGGAAATATCGAGGAAGAATTAACAGATAAAGTAAAACAAAAAATAAATAACAAATATCACATTAAAACAATAAATAAATTTCTCTTACCTAAAGAACAAAGCCATCGTAGTATTGTAATCATAGAAAAGAAAGGATAAAAGTCCTTTTTTCTTTTCCACTACTTGAAAGCGACAGAAAAATAGTCTATAATGATAACATAGGGTAAAAAGAATAAAAAGCGAGGGATGAATATGAACGAACAAAATAAAGATGAAGTAGTTTATTTATATTTAGATGACATAATACCAAATAGATTTCAACCTCGTGAAGTATTTGATGAAAAAGCTTTAAAAGAACTAGCAGTATCAATCAAAGAACACGGTGTAATTCAACCTATTATTGTACGAAATGTAAATGGAAAATATGAAATCATTGCCGGAGAAAGAAGATATAAAGCCTCAGCTTTAGCAGGACTAACGAAAATTCCCGCAATTATTAGAAATTTAGATGATAAAGAAAGTTCGAAAGTAGCCTTACTTGAAAACTTACAAAGAAGAAATTTAAATCCTATCGAGGAAGCAAGAACTTATCAAAAAATATTAGAAATTGATCAGATGACTCAAGAAGAACTAGCTAAGACAATGGGAAAAAGTCAATCAGCCGTTGCCAATAAGTTAAGATTATTAAGCCTATCTGATGCTGTACAAGATGCCCTATTAAAAGAACAAATATCAGAGCGTCATGCTAGAACACTATTAAATATACCTGATACCAAAAAGCAAAAGGCAATGCTAAAAAAAGTCATAGATGAAAAAATGACTGTAAGACAATTAGAAGAAAAAATAAAAGAGATGTATCCAAAAGAGGAGAAAGGGGATTCTATGGAAAACAAAGAGGTAACGGCAAAAGCTCCCATTACTTCCGCAGCTTTTGTTAACAATAGCCCTTTAACACCAACTGCTAATTTACCAGAAGACACAAGTAATTATGGAAAAATAACAATTGCTCCTCCAAGTGGAGAAGAAGAAACTTCTACACCAAGATTTATTAACTATGGAGAAATAGATGATGATGAAGTAGATGATGAAAATGAACCAGTAGGGGGAATAAATCCTACTAGTATGAATCAAGAACCAATAAATATTTCAGATATTAGAGCAAATGCTACAGACATCAATGCTCCAACCCCACAAAAAGCAGCCAATGCTGACTTAGATAGTCTCTTACATATCAGTGCTCCAATAGAAGAGCCACAAGAACAAAGAGAAGAAACTTATCGCTTTATTACGCCAGCAGAAGAAATAGTAAAAACAGACGACAGTAAAGCGAAACAAGAAAAGACAGAAGACTATTTCAAGACTCCAGATTTAATTCCAGTAGATTTACCAGAAGAAGTTCAAACAAAGAACACAAATACAGTATCTATTGATGAAATAGATAAAAAAGATGATAAGAAATCACTTCATGAAAATCCTTCCACAATAGAACAACAACATATGAAAATGAATAGTCTAAATACCGCATTATTTAATGATAATCCAATCGTGACACAGAAAAAGCACAAAGAAACATTCACAGTTCAAAGATCAATAGATATGATCAGAAATCTAGTAGAAGAGTTAAATAATCATGGAGTAAGTGCTGATATTGATGAGATGAACTTTGCAAAATCTTATCAAATAATCATTAAATTAGATAAAACAGCAGAATAAAAGTAGAAAAGAATAGATGAAAAGAGTAGTAATCGAAACATCTGATTCTAATCTACTTTTTTTGATATAAAAAATTACCAATACCCAAAAAATCTACTTTTTTCTTAAAAAGCATTTCAAAAAAACTATTTATTTGATACAATATATTAGTAAAAATGGAAACAGGTGATGATATGGGAAAGGTGATATCTTTAGTAAATCAAAAAGGTGGAGTAGGGAAGACAACAACTAGTATCAATCTTTCTGCATCTTTAGCAGTATTAGGAAAAAAAGTATTATTAATTGATTTAGATCCACAAGGAAATACAACAACAGGAGTAGGAATAAATAAAGGTGATATAGATCGTAGTGTATATGACGTTTTAATAGGTGAGTGTAAAATTGAAGAAGCCATGATTAAAACAAAATATAAAAATCTATATGTCCTACCAGCAACCATAAATCTAGCAGGATTAGATATTGAGTTAGTAGAAAAAAGTCAACAAGAATCAGGATTTTTAAAAGGGGAACAATTAAAACTTCATTTAATGAATATCAAAGATAAATTTGATTATATAATTATTGATTGTCCTCCATCTCTAGGAGTAATAACAACCAATGCACTAACAGCATCCGATTCTGTAATTATTCCAGTTCAATGTGAATTCTTTGCACTTGAAGGAATAACTCAACTTCTAAAAACAATTATGTTAGCTCAAAAAAGTCTAAATCCAACCCTAGATATTGAAGGAGTTCTATTAACAATGTTAGACTCTAGAACTAATTTAGGATTTGAAGTAGTAGATGACATTAGAAAATTCTTTAAAGAAAAAGTATATAATACAATTATACCGAGATTAGTAAGATTAACAGAAGCACCATCACATGGAGAGCCAATTATTGCTTATGATCCTAAAAGTAGAGGTAGTGAAGCTTATTTAAATCTTGCAAAGGAAGTGATTGAAAGAAATGGAAAATAATAAACGTAGAGCATTAGGAAGAGGATTAGAAGAACTATTTAATAATGAACCTATCGCATATGACAAGATGGAAGAAAAAATATTAAACCAAACACCAAAAGAAGAAATCGAAAAAGTAAAACTAAGTGAATTACGAAGCAATCCATACCAACCAAGACAAGTCTTTGATCAAGAAGCTTTAAATGAATTAGCAGCATCTATCAAAGAGTTTGGTGTAATTCAACCTATTATTATTAAAAAAAGTATCAAAGGCTATGAAATTATTGCCGGAGAACGTCGAGTAAAAGCATCACAACTTGCAGGATTAGAAGAAATACCAGCAATTATTCGTGACTTTACAGACGAAGAAATGATGGAAATAGCTTTACTTGAAAACTTACAAAGAGAAAACTTAAATCCTATCGAAGAATCTCGTGCTTATAAGAAATTAATCGACGCCTTACACCTTACTCAAGAAGAATTAGCAAAAAGATTAGGAAAAAGTAGAAGTTATATTACGAATATGATAGGACTACAAAATTTACCATCAACGATTCAAGATAAAATATCAGAAAATAAAATTAGTATGGGACATGCTAGAGTACTAAGTAAATTAGAAAACGAACAACAACAAGAAGAATTATTAACAAAAATTGTAAACGACGGTATTAGCGTTAGAGAGTTAGAAGATATCACAAAATCAAAAGAAGAATACACAAGAACACATAAAATCAAACCAAACCCTCAAAAAACGAACGAATATCAATATTTAGAAGAAGAATTATGTGAAAAATTAGGTACAAAAGTTAGAATTAAGAAAAACAAATTAGAGATAAGTTTTGTCAACGGAAACGATTTAAATCGCTTATTAGAAATTATGAGTTTAGACACAAGGAGGTAATCCTAGTTGAAAATATTTGATACAATTAACATAGATTTAGAACATATTATTTATCCAATAATATATATAATTATAGGTTTTGTAGCATATAAAATATTTAAAAAAATAATTAATAAAATACTACTTAACCCATCTAAATTAAAAAGACAACATCAACAAAGAACTAATACAATTAGAATTGTAATATTAAATATCATTAAATATATTGTAGTAATATGTGTATTATTAGCAATACTATCTTCCTTTGGAGTAAATGTAAAATCTATTATTGCAGGACTTGGAATTACAACCGCAATACTAGGACTTGCTTTTCAAGATTTAGCCAAAGACTTAATTGCTGGAATCTCTATTATTACAGAAAATCAATTTGAAGTAGGAGATACGATTGAGTATGATGGCTTTATGGGAGAAGTGATCTTTTTAGGTCTAAAAACAACTAGAATTAGAGACTACAAAGGAGCTGTTAAGATTATTGCCAACCATAAATTAGATACTGTAATCAATTATAGTCTAAATAATTATCTTGCAATTATTGATTTAAGAATTTCTTATGATGAGAATCCAGAAAAAGTAGAAAAAGCCTTAGAAGAAATTAAAGATTCTCTAGAAGGAAAAATACCAAATGCAACAGGACCAATTCAAGTTTGGGGATTAGATGATTTTGACGACGAAAAAATGAAATATCGCATTGCAGTAGAAACAAAACCAATGGAACACTATGGTGCCCAAAGAATATTAAGAAAAGAATTTAAAAAAGGATTAGATGAAAGAAACATCAAGGTATCTTATCCTCAAATCGAGGTGTATGATGGAAACAAATAATTATAAAATAGGAACCAAAGTAATCATGAAAAAAGCCCACCCCTGTGGAGCAAATGAATGGGAAATAACAAGAGTTGGAGCAGATATTAAAATCAAATGTACAAACTGTGGAAGAACGGTATTGATACCTAGAATAGAATTTAACAAAAAATTAAAAAAGATTATTTCCCAGGAGGTGTAACTTATGCATGAAAAACGGAAACTAAAACTGAAAAAATTTTATTTTCATCCCATAACAGTTTTTTTATTTCTAATTTTAGTAACAATTGTATTAAGTGCTATTTTGTCAGCTTTTGAAATGCAAGCAACATATAGTACAGTAAATCCAAATACAAACGAATTAGAGACAACATTAGTAGCAGTAGAAAATTTACTAAGCTTCGATGGAATGAAATTTATTATAGGTGATGCAACTACCAATTTTATTAGTTTTACTCCATTAGGAACATTATTACTAGCATTAATTGGTATTACCATTGCTGAATCTACTGGATTAATAGAAACGTTAACAAAAAAATATTTTTCTAAGATGCCAAAAGGTGTTTTTACCTTTTTAATTCTATTTATCGCAACGATTTCTTCATTAATTAACGAAGTGGGTTATGCTATTTTAATTCCACTAGCAGCCTTAATGTACTTTATGAATGGAAGAAATCCATTGCTAGGAATCATCACAGCATTTTGTGGAGTTGCCTTTGGTTATGGAGTAACTATCTTTGTTGGTTCTATGGAAATTGCCTTAATGGATTATACCCAGACAGCCGCTTGGTTAATTGATGAAGGAATGCACATTTCCTTAACCTCAAATCTATTTTTCATTATCGCAACATCAATCATTATTTCTATAATAGGAACAATTATTATTGAAAATATTATTGCTCCAAAACTTGGAAAATATAAAAAAGAAGAAGAATTTGCCAAAACAGAACAATATAGAGTCATTAATTTAGAAGAAGAAGAGCAAAAGAAAATAGAACAAGAAAAGAATCAAAAAAGAGGATTACGTTTTGCATTAATCACGAGTATTATTTTAATTTTACTATTTATTTATATGCTAATTCCTAACCTTCCATATTCTGGAATGCTACTAGATATGAATGAAAAGACATATTTAAATCAAATCTTTGGAGATAATTCATATTTCCAATCTGGATTTACCTATTTAGTAACATTACTTCTAGTAATAACAGGAATTGCTTATGGAATTGGTGCAAAAACAATAAAAAGTGATAAAGCTTTAATAGAAGAGATAGGTCAAAAATTCAGCAAGACTGCTTACATCTTTGTCTTAATATTTGTAGTATCTCAGTTTGTAGCTATCTTTAGAAGAACAAATATAGGAACAATTATTACCGCTTGGCTAGCCAATTTATTAGAATATTTAGAGTTTAGTGGTATTCCATTAATTATTGTAACTTTACTATTAATTGCCTTAGCCAATATTTTCTTAACCAGTCCAGCAACCAAATGGATGATATTTGCTCCAGTAGTGGTTCCAATGTTTATGCAAGCCAATATTTCTCCACAATTTGCTCAAATTGTAATGAGAGTTGGAAACTCTATGACTAATGGTTATACGCCAATATTAGCTTCATTTGTAATTTATATAGGATATTTAAATATATATAACCTAAATAAAAAGAAACCAATTACAATTAGAAAATCTCTACGAATGATTACTCCATACTTTTTACTCATATCAGCAGCATGGATATTAATCGTCGTAGGTTGGTATATCACAGGACTTCCAATAGGACCTGGTGTATACCCTACACTATAACACCTAAAAAGGTGTTTTTTTCAACAAGTACTTAGTTGATAATGAAATCAAGCCATGATATAATAAAGCAGTAAAGAAAAGAGGTAAATATATGAGTTTAACAGCTGGAATTGTAGGGTTACCAAATGTAGGAAAATCAACCCTTTTTAACGCTATAACAAATCAAAAAATCTTAGCCGAAAATTATCCATTCGCAACAATCGAACCAAATGTTGGAGTAGTAACTGTACCAGATGAGAGAATGACAAAACTAAAAGAAATGTATGAACCTAAAAGATTTATTCCAACAGCATATGAATTTACAGATATTGCAGGATTAGTAAAAGGTGCATCAAAAGGAGAAGGGCTAGGAAATAAATTTTTATCACATATTAGAGAAGTAGATGCTATTGTAGAAGTAGTACGTTGTTTTGATGATGGTAAAATAATCCATGTAGACGGAAATATCGACCCAATTAGAGATATTGAAACGATTAACTTAGAGTTATCAATAGCTGATTTAGATATTATCAATAATAGATTAGAAAAAGTAAAGAAAAAAGCCAAAGCTACAAAGAATAAAGATGACTTGTTAGAAGTGGATGCTTTAACCAAAGCTAAAAATGCTCTAGAAGAAAATAAAGCACTAAGACAAGTGGACTTTACAGAAGATGAAAAGAAACTATTAAAGTCTTATAGCTTTTTAACACTAAAACCAATAATCTATGTAGCTAATATTAAAGAAAGTGAATTAGAAAATCCAAAAAATGAATATGTCAAAGAAGTAGAAGCATATGCTAATAAAGAAGGTGCTGAAGTCGTATGTTTATGTGCCAAAGTAGAAGAAGATTTAAGTGAGTTAACCCAAGAAGAAAAACAAGAAATGCTAGAAGCCTTAGGTCTAACTTCTTCAGGACTAGATCAATTAATTCAAGCAACCTATAAAATTTTAGGATTAAAGACTTACTTTACCGTAGGAAAAGACGAAGTTCGTGCTTGGACATTTAAAGACGGAATGAATGCCAAACAATGTGCCGGTATCATTCATACAGATTTTGAAAGAGGTTTCATTAGAGCGGAAGTTATGTCTTATGAGGATTTAATGAAATATGGTAGTGAAGTAAAAGTAAAAGAAGCAGGACGTGCTAGATTAGAAGGAAAAGACTATTTAATGCAAGATGGTGATATTTGCCACTTTAGATTTAATGTTTAATTGGCAAAGAACAAGAGAGGATGATTATGAAACAATATAAGTTAATAATATTTGAATCCAATATATCAGACAATATCATGAGTAAAAATGCTAAATTTTACCCACAAAAATATACCAAAGAGCAAAGAGAAAAATCATTTCTAAAACATAGAATTGAATTAGGAAAAAAATATAATATTGATGGTAAGAAAATACTTCATCCCAAACAAAAAGACGTAGATTATGATGTAGATTATCAAGATGGTACATTTATAAAAATAAAAGAAAAACATTTACAAAAAGAAGATTTTTGGGACGAAAAATTACCAGCCGATATTTTAATAATTAGTAAAGATTATCCAAATATCACAATTGGTCATCAGATGGCAGACTGTCCAATATTAATTGCTGAAGATACCAAAAAACAAATCGCAGCAGTTTCTCATGATGGAGTTTTACAAATTAATAGAGAAGTTCCACGACTTACAATAGAAGCTTTAAAACAAGTAGCGGGAAGTACTCCTGAAGATATTAAAGTATATATTGGAAGTTGTGTAAAAAAAGACTCTTACCAATACGATTCCTATCCAAAATGGGCAACCAATGACGTTTGGAAAGATTGTATTATAAAAAAAGAGAACACCTATTATATTGATATGGTAAAAGCAATAAAAAAACAATTAAACAAAGAAGAAATATCAAACATCATAGAAAGTCCAATTGATACTTACCAAGATCCAAACTATTATTCTCATATTGCTGCAGTAAAAGGAAATAATAAAAAAAAGGGTCAAAACTTTGTAGGCTGTTTTTATCAAGAAGTAAAATAACAATTTGTTATTTTTTTTCTTTGATTTCACTTTTTTAACACGTTTTGATTATAGAATGTAAAAAGGGAGGAAAAAATGAAAAGAATCGCTTATTTTGATAATGCCAAGGGAATACTAATTATTTTAATAGTTTTAGCTCACGTTTTAAGTTTATGTTCTAGTTATTATAATTATAATGATGACTTTTTTAAATTTGCATCATTATTTATGTTA
>CAJLUG010000029.1 GCA_905209745.1 uncultured Mycoplasma sp. | reverse complement strand
AAAAAAATCCGATGTAGGATTTGCCATGGGAAGTGGTACCGAAGTAGCCAAAGAAGCAAGTGACATTGTAATATTAGATGATAATATTTTATCGATTGCTAGTGCCATTCTATATGGTAGAACAATATTTAAAAGTATACGTAAATTTATTATCTTTCAACTAACAATCAACTTATGTGCCGTAAGTCTATCTATTATTGGACCATTTATTGGTATAGAATCCCCTGTAACAGTAATTCAAATGTTATGGATCAATATGATTATGGATACCTTAGCTGGAATTGCCTTCTCCTATGAAGCACCATTAAAATCCTATATGCAAGAACCACCAAAACCCAAAAACGAAAAAATTATGAATAATTATATGTATAGCGAAATATTATTTACAGGAATATATTCCTCTGCATTATGTATTTTTTTCTTAAAAAGTCCTTGGATAAAAGAACTATATCGTATAGGTGAAAATAATAAATATTTAATGACAGCTTTTTTTGCTTTATTTATCTTTATGGGAATATTTAACTGTTTTAATGCTAGAACCCCGAGATTGAATCTATTATCTAACCTAAGTAAAAATAAAGTATTTATCATCATTATTTTATTTATTATTATAGTACAACTTTATCTGATTTATTATGGTGGAGACTTATTTAGAACTTATGGCTTATCAGAAAAAGAACTGATAATAACTATTCTACTAGCCATAACAGTAATACCAGTAGATTGGATGAGAAAATTAGTAACTAAGAAAAAAAGAGCAGTATAAAAAGAAAGGAAAAATTATGAATCAAATAGATATAAAATTTCAAGAGTTATTAAGCGAATTAAAAAGAAAGGGAATAAGAGAAATATTTTGTAATATCAAAGAAAAATATTTATCTCTACCAATAGAGTTTCAACGAGCATTAGAAGACTACTACAAAACATTTGATTATTGGGGAAAACTAGATAGCTCCATGGGAGAATATGAATCACTATATAAAAGAGCCATATCCCTAAAAGATCATATAGATGATTATGAATGGTTATACAATAAATTATCAGACTATAGATCAAAAAAATTACTATATGCAATTTTAAATAATTGGTATAAATTTGATATGGAAACAACCAAAACGTCATTAGAAAAGAATTATCAACAATACCAAGATTTAGACATTATCAAACCAACAAACGAAGAAGTAATCGTAGATGTAGGTGCATACGTTGGAGACAGTATTTTAAGTTATATAGATAATTATGGAGTAGATAGATATAAAAAGATATATGCATATGAAATTACTCCACAAAGTATTGATATTTTAAAAAATAATACTAGATACTTTCCTAATATAGAAATAAGACAAAAAGCTGTATTAGAAAAAAATGACAATGCTTATATCAATTTTAGTAAAGAAAATAACTCAGCAAATATGATATCTGAAACAGGAGAAGATGTTGTAGAAGGAGTAAGTCTAGATACGGATATAACAGAACCTATAACGATGATAAAAATGGATATTGAAGGAGCAGAAATAAAAGCCTTGATGGGATCTCAAAACCATATAAAAATAGAAAAACCAAAATTATTAATTTCGGTTTATCATAATTATGAGGATTTATGGAAGATACCAAGATTGATTGACAACTTAAATCCAAATTACAAATTTTTCCTCCGCTGTTATGGAACAGAAATATTTCCAACAGAAATCATTCTTTATGCAATAAATTAAAACACTTCTTGAAGGAAGTGTTTTATCGTTCTAAAATATGTTTTAAAGATACTTCTAAGATAGAATGAATATGGTCATCATCCAAAGAATAATAAATATTTTTGCCATCCCTTCTAATTTTTACTAACTTGGCATTACGTAACGACTTTAATTGATGTGAAACGGCAGAAATAGACATATGAAGGATATAAGCCAAGTCACTAACGCATAGCTCTCCATATTCTAAAGCCATAAGTAATTGTAATCGAGTAGAGTCCCCCATAATTTTAAAGAAGTCAGATAAATCTGTAATAGTATTATAAGAACACATTTGTTCTTGTATTTTTTTTACTAAATTACTATCGTGAATCGTTAAATCAGATTGATTTTCCAAGATAATCACCTCATACTCATTATAAGCGAAGAAAAAAAATTAATCAATCAGAGAAAAAGGTATTGACATTTGAATAAATATTCAAATATAATGATAGTAACGATTGAACAAACATTCAAATGAAAGGATAGAAAGATGGAAAAAATAATAAATTTAGAGAATTTAGATTGTGCCAATTGTGCCACAAAAATGGAAAATGCCATAAAAAAGATAGAAGGCGTAAATAATATTAACATAAGTTTTATGACACAGAAGATGAAATTAGACATAGAGGAAGAAAAATATGATACAATCATAAGTGAGATAAAAAAAGTATGTAAAAAAATAGAGCCAGATTGTAATTTAAAAGAAAAATAGGAGGAAGTATGACTGAAAATGAAAAAAAAGAATTAATAAAAATAGTTGTCACCATAATTTTATTATTGATAATAAGTATCATATCAATTACTGATCAACAAAAGATTATCTTATATATTCTTGCCTATCTAATAGTTGGATATAAAGTGTTATTCAAAGCTGTAAAAAACATTTTTTCTGGTCAAATTTTTGATGAAAACTTCTTAATGAGTATCGCAACGATAGGAGCACTGATAACTGGTGAATATTTAGAAGCAGTTCTAGTAATGTTACTATACCAAATAGGGGAGTTATTTCAATCTTATGCGGTTGGTAAATCAAGAAAATCAATTACAGAACTAATGGATATTAGACCAGACTATGCTAATATTGAGAAAAATGGCAAGGTAGAAAAAGTAGATCCAGCAGAAATTAAAGTAGGGGATATGATTATTGTAAAGCCAGGAGAAAAAATTCCCCTAGACGGTATAGTTAAACAAGGTTCATCTTCCCTAGACACTTCAGCATTAACAGGAGAAACGAGACCAAAAGCAGTAACAAAAAAAAGTATTGTTCTAAGTGGCTGTATCAATAAAACAGGAATATTAGAAATCAAAGTAACAAAAGAATTTAAAGAGTCAACAGCATCAAAAATCCTAGATTTGGTAGAAAATGCTAGTACCAAAAAAGCCAAAGCCGAAAATTTTATTACTAAATTTGCCAAATACTATACTCCAATTGTAGTAGTATTAGCTTTACTTTTAGCTTTTATTCCTCCGCTAGTAATACCAGAAGTAAGTTTAATAGAGTGTCTAAGAAGAGCAATGACATTTCTAGTTATATCTTGCCCATGTGCATTAGTGATCTCTGTACCATTAGGATTTTTCGGAGGTATTGGTGGAGCATCAAGACAGGGGATTTTAATTAAAGGAAGTAATTACCTAGAAACTTTAGCTAAAATAAAAACGATTGTCTTTGATAAAACTGGTACACTAACAGAAGGTAAATTCCAAGTAGTAGAAATAAATGCCGAGAATAAAGATAAATTAATAGAAGTAGCATCCTTAGCAGAGTCCTTATCTCTACATCCTATCGCATCAGCTATTAAAGAAATATATCCTAAGAAATTAGATAAAAAAAGAGTAAAAGGAATGAAAGAATTTGCAGGTCTTGGTATTACTGCCGTAATAGACGGAAAAGAAGTCCTAATAGGTAATGATAAACTAATGAAAAAACACAAAATTGATTATCCACCAGTAACAGAAATAGGTACAGTAATTTATGTTGTGGAAGAAAATAAACTATTAGGATATTTAATAATTGCAGACAAAATAAAAGAAACTGCGAAAGAAACAATAGTTACACTAAGAAATAAAAATCATATAAAAAATACAATTATGTTAACAGGAGACAAAAAAGAAATTGCCCAAGATATAGCCGAGAAAATTGGACTAAATAAAATATATGCAGAATTATTACCAACAGATAAAGTTTCTAAATTAGAAGAAATTTTAAAAGAACAAGGAAAGAATGAAAAAGTTGCATTTGTAGGCGACGGAATCAATGATGCCCCTGTATTAGCGAGAGCAGACATAGGAATTGCTATGGGTGCCTTAGGTACAGATGCCGCAATTGAAGCAGCCGATGTAGTCATTATGGATGATGACATTTCTAAAATCAGTACTGCCATAGATTTATCACAAAGAACGATTCGAATTGTCAAAGAAAATATCTACTTTGCAATAGGCGTAAAAATATTTTTCTTACTATTAGGAGCTTTAGGAGTAGCCAATATGATGGAAGCAGTATTTGCTGATGTTGGTGTATCAATAATTGCTATTTTAAATTCGATGAGAGCATTAAAAATAAAAAAGAAAATGTAAACTAATAAAAAATATCACTAAAATTAAAAAGTAGTTATGATATAATAAAAATAAGGTGATAGTAATGATAGAAAAACGAAGGCTAGAAAATGAAATCAACTCTATAGTGAGTAACGATACACTTTCAGCAAAAATGAAAATAAAGTTACTCAAAAAGAAGAAACAAGAGTTATTAAAAAAAGAAACAAAATCTTTAAAACAGCCAGAAAAAATAGGAAAACATGGTAATATATCTCCAACCGCATTAATTACAATAACTATCATGTATATCACTGCCCTAATATTAATTAATATCATTTCATTTGCAATTTTATAAGAATGAGAAATCATTCTTTTTTATTATGAAAATGTGTTGAAAAATAATAATCTGCGATTTGTAAAAAACGATAAAATATACTAGCATAACACCAGGTGATATGATGCAAGTAGGAAAATATGTGCTAGATAAAAGTCAAGAAAAAATAGTAAAAGACGAAAGTAACTATCTTTTAGTAACAGCCGGAGCGGGTTCAGGAAAAACTTTGACGATATTAGGAAAACTAAATTATTTAGTAATAGAAAAAAAGATAAGAGAAGAAGAAATATTGTGTATATCATTTACCAATGCTGCAACCAAAAGCTTAGAAGATAAAATAAAAAGTACCCTGAATCTAACTATTCCAACCTATACTTTTCATAAACTTGCTTTAGAAATATTAAAGATTAATAATATGGAATATGACATAGCTGATAGCACTCTTCTAGAAGATATAACAAAGGAATTTTTCGAAGTAGATATTTTTTCTTCTGTCTATCATCTAACTACAATATGTCAGTTTTACAAAAAAAGAGGTAAATCAAAAGAAAAAGTTTATAGACAATTACAAAAAACAAATAATCAAGAACTATATCAACTAGAAAGATTAATTATGACCTTTATAAGACTAATGAAATGTAATGCCTTTGAGCTAAAAGACTTTATAATATTTTCTAAAAAAATAAAAAAGACTTTCTCCTATAAACAATATAAAAGAGAAAAAACAATTTTAATTTTTGCCTTAAATATCTATTTAAAATATCAAAAATATCTAGAAGAAAATAAGGAAATAGACTTTGATGATATGTTGCGACATGCAACGAAACAAGTAAAAAGATATATACAAAAAAGAAAAATAAAATATATCATAATTGCTGAATATCAAGACACCTCTTATATTCGTTTTTCCTTAATTAAAGAAATAATAAAATACTCTAATGCCAAATTAATGGTAGTAGGAGATGATTTTCAATCGATATATAGGTTTACCGGTTGTGATATTTCCCTTTTTCTAGATTTTTCTTCTTATTTTAAAAAAGCCAACATTCTAAAAATCGAAAAAACATATCGAAATAGCCAAGAATTAATTAAAATAGCAGGAATATTTGTCATGGCTAACAAAAACCAAATAAGAAAAAAGTTAACTTCTTCTAAATCACTAACAAATCCAATAGAAATTATATATTATCAAAATATAAAAACTGAATTCTTAAAGATAATAGCAAACTTATCCAAAAATAAAGAACAAAAAATATTCATATTAGGCAGAAATAATTTTGATATAAATCTATTACTAAATGAAAACATTAAAGCAATAAATAATAAAATAAAAATTAAAGATTATGAATATTTAGATATTATGTATATGACCATTCACAAATCTAAAGGACTAGAAAGTGATAATGTGATTTTAATCAATATGGAAAATAAATTAACTGGCTTTCCTAATCAAATCCAAGATGATAAAATAACAAGATTACTCATCAAAACAAAAGATACTTACCCATATAGTGAAGAAAGAAGATTATTCTATGTCGCATTAACTAGAACAAAGAACAAAGTTTATGTATTAGTCCCAAAGAGAAATCCTTCTATTTTTATAAAAGAATTAGAAGATATAATAAAAACTAGTAGAAAAAAATCTACTAGTTAATCGTATCACTTGACTGATCTAATGTATCTTCTTCAGAAGATTCTTCTTCTTGATTAGAAGTGTTTTCTTGGTCCTCTGTTACAGTATCAGTAGTTTGATTAGAAATAGTTAAAGTAATACTTTCTGTATTTTGAATAACCTTACCACCACGAATACTTTGTTTTAAAACAGTATTTACTTCTTCATCTGATTCTTCATAGACTAATTGATAAGAAATATGAAGTTCATTTAATGTTTGAAGAGCCTCTTCTAAACTCATACCAACAACATCTGGAACCGTAACTCTAGTATCTAAAACACCAACAGACAAAGTGATGACAGCATTTTCATGAGTCTTACTACCAGCCTTCTTACTTTGTTTTAATACGATACCAACTTCTTCCTCTTCATCAGTAAGTACTTCTTTTTTTTGATAACTTAACTTAGCACTATCCAAAATCGCAGTAGCTTCTCCATAAGAATATCCTACTAAGTCAGGTACTACAATATTACTTTCTTGGTAATATCGATACCCAAATACACCGACTACAAAAGCAAGTGCAATGACAAGAATAAGTAAGATAAATACTAGAAATTTAGAAAAGAAACCAGATTTTTGTGTTTCTGAATGATTCTTAGATTGTTTTGGCTTTTTATATTTTACTTTGGTTTTTACTTTTTGCTTCTTTTGTTTTACCTTTTTATTCTTGCTTTTTTTCTGTTTATCAGCATCTTCCTTGTTTTCATACTCTTCGATAAAAGAATATCCACACTTTTTACAAAAAAGAGCATCATCTTCATTTTCAGTTTGACAATTTCTACAAACTTTCAAAAACATCACCTCGAGTACTACTATTATAACGCGATACTAGAATTCTTTCAAATATAAAGGTATAATAAAATAAAGAGCTGTAAAGGAGGAAATATGTCTAAAATTATTTACGTCACTAAAAACTGGGCAAAATTAAAAGGGGCAAGACAAGCACTAGAACCATTAGGAATAACAGTAGAAAATGTAGAGATGGAAACCACAGAAATTCAAGCAAATACAGTAGAAGAAATAGCTATTCATTCAGCGAAAGAAGCAAGCAATCAGCTAAAATGTACAGTCCTAAAAAACGATTCAGGGTTGTATGTAGAAGCATTAAATGGCTTTCCAGGACCATATACCAAATATGCCGAAGAAACGATTACAGAAGATGGATTGTTAAAGTTATTAGAAAAAGAAGAAAATAGAAATGCCTATTTTATAGAAGCATTTGCTTATTGCGAATATAATAAAGATCCAGTAGTATTTACATCCATTACAAGAGGAACAATTGCTAAAGAAAAGAGTGGACAATACGGCTGGAGTTGGGATTATATTTTTATACCAGAAGGAAAAAATAAGACTCTAGCAAATTTCGAAGATAGTGAACGCCTATCTTTATGGAACCAAGATGCATACCAACAATTAGCAAACTATATCACAAAAAATAAAAACGAGTAATAAAAGTTAGAAATAATGCAGACAAAAACAGTCATTCCCAAAGGTAGACTGTTTTTTATTGAATATTATTATTTTGAATTAGTTTAAAGTTTATTATGTAGTTTCAATAATGAAATAAGCATTTTATCACGATATTCAGCTAAACTAGCATCATCATTTCCAATTTCTCGAGGACGATTTTTTAAAGCTTCTTCTACACCTTTTCTAGCAACCTCAGGAAATTCTTCAGGAAAATCTTTAAAATCCGCCATATCATGAAGCCATAAACTAATAGATGGATTTAAGTGTTTCATAAGTCCATCGATATGACCTTCACCACCACCAAGTTCAAAAACTAAACTAGGTCCCATGATTGCCCATCTTAAACCAGGTCCATAGGTAACAGCTTTATCTGCATCCTCGATAGTACAAACACCATTCATTACCAAATTACATACTTCACGATAAACTGCCATCTGAATACGATTACAAATAAATCCTAATGCTTCTTTTTGTAAAACTACAGGCTCTTTATCAATAGATTGATAAAATTCTTTCGCAACATCTAAAACATGTTCATCAGTTTTATCTCCCTTAGTAAGTTCTACAAGTGGAATTAAATGAGGTGGGTTATAAGGGTGTGCACCAATGAATCTTTCTGGATGTTTTGCATTTTTAGCAATTGCAGTAACTAATAACCCAGAAGTAGATGAAGCGATAATAGTATCATCTGCAGTATATTTTTCCATCTCTTCTGCCATATTTTGTTTTACTTCATAGTTTTCAGGACCAGATTCAGTAATAAACTGAACATCTTTTACAGCCTCTTCCATAGAAGTTGTGTAGCAAATTCTACTTTCAATCTCCAAAATCTCGCTTTCACTAACAACATTATTTTTCTCTAAATTAATTAAACTTTCGTGAATACGTTTCTTGGCAAGGTTAAGCTTATCTTCTGTTAAGTCATAAACTGTAACAGATAACTTTTTTAATGAATAATATAAAGCCCAACTATAACCAATAACACCGGCACCAACGCAAGCAGCTTTTTTAATATCTTTTGCTTCCATATCATCCCTCCAAACTTATTGTAATCCCAAATTAAAAAAATAAACTAAAAAAAAGGAAAAAAATTGTTAAGTAATGTCAACAAAAAATAACTATGTATCCATTTACCAAACAAAAAAGATTTGTTATAATAAAAAAACAAAGGAGAGCATATGTCTG
>CAJLUG010000028.1 GCA_905209745.1 uncultured Mycoplasma sp. | reverse complement strand
GTTAATACTACTTGGTGGGAGTGGAGCGAAGTAAATCAAAATTGTTATACAGGTAATATGGAAGATACCATTGATTATAATATCCATGCTTCTACAACAGACTTTGGATACTTTGGATGGAATTTCGACTTTGAATGTTTCTATGCTTTGAAGAATGAAGTTTGTGATGTAAATGAAAATGGTTGCTGTAGTGATGGTGGAGATGAAGATAATACTTGTACAGGAGATGATTGTGATACTGCAATTTCTCCAGAAGACTTTGCCTTTAGAATTGTAGATACTAATGAATTATTTCCCGAAAATGATACAAATAATTCAGGTTCTGCTAATAATCTTACAGGACGTACTCCTGGATATAACTGGAGTTTAGGTATTACTGATGAAGATTCATCTATTCTAACGATGTTAAATACTAAGAATCCTGATTATCATATCGATCCATTATCATTAATTAGTGATATTCAAGAAAGAGGTCAATCTATCTATAGTGGAGATGAATATCTAGATTATAGTTTCGTATTAGATAAACAAGCACTAGCAGCAATTAGATCTTACAATAGAGGAAAGAATTATACAGATTATGAAGGAAGAAGTCGTGTTAAAAATGGTGTTACAGTATATGAAAGTTCATTAATTAATGAATATGCTGATAAACAAGGTACACCTGGAGTTAATAATGATGGAGAGGGGGAATAATTTATGAATAAAGCGATGTTAACAGTTGGTATCATTATTCTAAGTCTTGCGACATTATTAATGATTAATATTATTTCTAATTATTCATCAGGTAGTGAGTTAGATTACTACCTGGTGAAAGAAACTAGTGAAGCAGCTATGGTAGATGCGATAGATGTTGGTTATTATAGAGAAAATGGACTTTTACGAATTGATAAAGAAAAGTTTGTAGAAAGCTTTATTCGTAGATTTGCAGACTCTGTAGATAATACTCGTAATTATCAAGTTCAATTTTATGACTTGAATGAAGTACCACCTAAAGTTAGTGTAAAAGTAGACTCTTCTACTGTTCTAAGTTTTAAAGGTTCTGATTTAGAGATGTCTACACAATTAGATGCTATCTTAGAAAATACTTATAAGGATGATCCATTAGTTACAAATGAATTAAAAGATATTGATAGTGATTTGGGTCGTGCTATAGAAGAAGAATAAGAAGGAAGGAGAGGATAAAATGGGAAATCTTAGTACGGGTATAAAGAAATTTTTATCCAATAAGAATACGGTTACGGTTTTAGGTGTTGTACTAGCAATTGTAGTATTATATGTTGCTTACAATTTACGTGTACAAGCTGCAGTAAATCCAATTAGTGTTCCTTATGCAAAAGAACAGATTAAACCAGGAATACAAATTACTGAGGATATGGTAGGAACGATGGAGGTTCCACCTTCTATGTTGGAAGGGGATGTTATTAGAAATATTGCAGATGTTGTGGATAAGTATTCTAATGCAGATACCTTAATTCCACAAGGTAGTTTGTTCTATACTAGACAAGTAGTAGAAAAAGAGCAATTACCTGCGAATATCATATTAGATTATCCAAAGGGTTATGTTTTATATAATATGCCAGTTACTACAGAAAGTACTTATGGTAACTCTATTTACCCTGGTAACTATATCGATATTTATCTAAGAGCAACTCGTAAAGTTGCGGAAGGACAATCTGCAACTAGTGACCAAATTATGTATGGTAAGTTTGTAGAGAATGTTAAAGTACTTGCAGTTAAAGATTCTTCTGGTCAGCCAGTATTTACGAATTTGGATGAACAAAGAACACCTGCCATGATTGTATTTGCAGTACCTGAAGAGTATTACTTATTATTAAAGAAAGCTAGTTATTTACAGACTTATGATTCTGAACTAGTTCCGGTACCAACCAATGAAGGTGTGCAAGATAACCCTGATGATTTAGCAATCAGTAGTTCTAGTTTACGTGATTGGGTAAATGAAGTTACTTACTGGGATGAAGGTATGGAATAAAAGTTATTTAAAGAATAAAGAGGAGTGGGACTTATGAACGAGAATATTTTTGACAAGTTAGATTTTGGACCTTTGCGTCCGTTACTAGATAATGATGATATTACCGATATTTCGTTTGATAATAATGGACAAATATGGATTCGTTCATTAACGCAAGGTTCATTACGTGTAGAAGTTGAGGGTCTTACTCCTGAATTTATTGAAAAGCTTGCTTTTCAATGTTCCAATGTTATGGGTACGACATTTAATAATGCGAAACCATTTTTGGATGCTGAGTCTTCGGAGTTACGTCTTAACTTCGTTCATCCTTCGATTGCTACCAATGGGATTGCGATGGTTATTCGTAAGACTCCAGCAAAGATTCGTTTGGAAAAAGAGAAATTAATTAAAGATGATTATTTTACACAAGATATTCATGATATTTTAATTAAGTGTGTTGAAGGTCATTGTAATATTATTGTCTGTGGTGAGACTGGATCTGGTAAAACAGAGTTTGTTAAATATTTAGCAAGTCATACCAAAACAGATGAAAAGATTATTACGATTGAAGATACCTTAGAGTTACACTTAGATAAAATTTTTCCACAGAGAGATATTGTGGCAATGAAGACCAATAATGTAGCAAGTTATACCGATGTATTAGTTACTTGTATGCGTCAGAATCCAAAGTGGATCTTACTATCTGAGGTACGTAGTGCAGAAGCCGTTTCTGCGGTACGTAACTCTATTTCTTCTGGACATAATATCTTATCTACTATTCATGCTGATAAAGCGAGCGCTATTCCTTATCGTATGTATAGTTTGATGGAGACAGATCTTGATGTTAATCAGTTTTTAACGACGATTTATCGTTATATTCAAATCGGGGTACACATTAAAGCTTATTATAGTAAAGCGAAAGGTAAGTTTCATCGTGAAGTCGATGAAGTGGTAGAATTTTATGTTGATGAAGATAATAAGCCTCAGAGTAGAGTTATTTATCAAAAGTTATTTGATCAAGAACCTGTTTTGAGAAAACCTAGTCCTCATTTAATAGAGTATTTGGAAAATCAAAATATTGATATTAATTCCATTACAGAACATTTAAGTGATGATTTACCATTTGATAATGATCAGGAAAGAGAAGAGTATATGGAGAGTCATCATAAAGATAGTAGTGATACTAATACTAGTGTTACTCCATTAGTAAATAATGCACCAAGTCCAGTAGTGACACCTAGTCCTAATCCAGCTTCTTTAAATACTCCTGTTATTCATAGTAGTGTTACTACTAGTAATACTCCAGTAATACAAAATACGGTTCCTAGTCCAGTAGGCGGTGTTTCTCCTAATCAGGTAGTATCTCCTAGTGTTGGTGGTGTAAATGTTCCTAAGAGTGGAGGAGTATCTATTCCGCAGGTGAGCACTAATCCACAAGTGAATTCTACACCAATTTCACCAACCATTGATATATCTACTTTAAGTAGTTTAGATTCTTAGGAAGAAAAAGGGAGTTGATCATATGTATATAGAAGAGTTAATATTTTTAATTGTTCTTGTAGTACTTATATTCCTTTATCGTAATTATAAAGGTCAAAATGTAAGAAAATTTATTACGAGTCAAGTACAGACTGTCTATGATAAGTTTGCACCATACTCTTTTAAAATAGTACGTGAGAAGACAAAAGAATTAGGACAAGAATATACACCTAGACAATATATGATTCAAATTATTGTTATGTCTGTTTTTACAGCTGTTGTTACTTACTTGTATTTTTATAATTTATTTATTTCTTTGGTATATGTTATTGTTGTAATTATGTTTATTCCGTATTTATCTTATTTACGTTGTAAACGTGTCTATAGTGAGTTTATCTTTGAACAAATACAAGTATATACTTCTAATACTATTATGGAGTTTGCAACAACACAATCTTTTGTTAAAGCGTTAGAGGGAGTACGTAATTCTGGTATCTTAGAAGATCCAGTAAAGAGTGATGTTGATCATATGATAGAACTTGCTTATCAAAATGGTAGTATCGATGAATCACTTACTTATATGAGTCAGTTATATCCTTATTATATCGTTAAGAATATGCATCAATTGTTTTTACAAATTACTAAAGAAGGTGCTAGAAACTCTATGGAGTCACTAGATAATATGCAACTTGATATCGATATGTTAGTTGAAAGTGTATATCGAGATAGAATTGAGAGAGCATCTTTTCATAAATCCTTTTTACAGTTTGGTATTATGTTATACTTGATGGTTATGTTGACCCAGTATTTGTTAGGGCGCGAGACTTATTTAATATTACTAGATCGTTGGTATATTAAAGTCTTACTACATGGGGTCTTGATTATTAATACTATTTTCTTGTTAAAGGGTGAAAAATATTATAATGAGAATGTAGGTGCTGAATAATGGTAGAGATTATTGTAGTTGGTGCGATTATTATATTTGTTTTAATATATAATAATACGATTGATAAGAATAAGTTTATTGCAGATAATGAAAAATATTTTGATGTTTTAAGAGAAGAAGATTATAATTTCTTAGTTTATGCAAGATATGGAGAAGAAGTTAATCCAGATATTTTGTTTAGAAAAAGAATTTATTATGCTTTAATTGCTGGTATTATGTTCTTATTTATTTTCTTAAATTCTATTTCATTTCTTAATGTAGTCTTTTGTATTGTTATTGCAGTATTAGTATTTAAGATGCCTTATATGCAATTAAAGTCATTTTATAAAGCACATTTACATGATATTGATGTTATGTTGCCATACTATTTAAAAAGTTTAGAGATTTTGATACAACATTATACAGTTCCTGTAGCTTTAGGTAAGTCTATTGATGATGCGCCAGATATCTTTAAACCTGGTCTTAGAAAATTAATTGATCGTATTAATTCAGGGGATGCCTCTATTGATCCTTATATGGAGTTTGCGAATACGTATCCAGTTAGAGATTCTATGAGAATGATGCGTTTGTTATATCGTTTAGGTCTTGGTTCTCAAGAGAGAAAACAAGAAAGACTTATGATGTTTTCTAGAACGGTTTCTAATTTACAAAATAAAGCTCGTGAGACTAAATATAAAGAACGTTTGGGACATATGGAAAGTCAAACGATGCTTATGTTAGTGGTTACTGGTGCTGGTACGATGCTTATTATTTTAATTTCAATGATGATGATGTTTAACATGTAAAGTAGATAAATTTTATTGTAAAAACTACATTATGTTGGTATAATAATAGATGTAGAATAGAATAGGAAAGGATGTGTGTGTTAATGAAAGCAGCAACTGGAGAATTAAACTTAACAGTTATTACTCTTATTGCTATTGCGGCTGTAATTGGATTTTTCTGGATTATGTGGCCAAATATTCAAAGTTCAATTAATTCACAATGGGAAAATATTTCTGGAGATTATAAAGGATATATTATCGTAGATCATATTAATAAGTAATATTAAAGGGTAGGTGTGTTAGATGCGGGATGCTTTTGGTGGAATTATCAATTTATCAATGATTGTTATCTTCTTAGTATTGGTATGTGGTTATTTGGCATTTAATGTTAATTATACCAAAGCATTTCGTGTCAAAAACTACATTATTACTACTTTTGAACAATACGAAGGAAATTGTGATGATTCAGGGGATGCTTGTGTTCAGAAAATTTCTGATTATATACGTCAAATAGGTTATAATGCTCCTGATTTTAATTTAAATAGTGTTGGATATGAAAATTGTAGTGCTGGTACTTGTGGTTGTCAGGAAGGGTATTGTTATCAGATGCATGAAGTAAGAGAAGAAAACGAGGGAGTATCTGAAAATAATAGACAAGTTTATTATACAATTACAACTCAGATTAATATCGATATTCCTATTATTAATAAGATTATGCCTGGTTTAAAGATTTTTCAAGTATCTGGTAATACTAAGTTGATTACGCCATTTAATTAGAATAAGGTGATACTATGAATGTTATCGTTAGTAATGAACAACGTAATACTTTGTCAGGTTTAGATATTGATATTATTAAGAGTATTTCTGGAGTATATGATGCAGCTGAGTTAGTAGAGATGTTTAAAAATTTCTTTTATAATAAGATGATATTAGATGTTACAGCTGTAAAAGATTTTCATAATCCTAAGTCTTTTCAAACGATTGCGATGGGACTTGATGTTGAGAAAATTATCTTTTTCTTACCAGAAGGATCAGATGTATGTACTTCAAACTTCTTATCTAAGTTAGTTTCTATGGGAATTTATAATTTTACTACTAATATAGATGGAGTTAAGTACTTACTTGAACATCCTAATACTTATAAGGATGTTGCTCATATACAACAATTAAATGAAGTATCTACTACAATTACACAAAAAGTAGAAAGTGGATCTAAAATTATTGGAATTAGAAATGTTACAGAGCATGCTGGAGCTACTACTTTTGTTTATATTTTGAAAAGAGAGTTAATGGCTCATTTTGGTGATACTGTAATAGCAATAGAAATAGGACGTAATGATTTTTCATATTTTGGAGATAAGAATATGGTTTCTATTACACCTGATCAATTGCAGGCAACGTTAGTAAGATTTGCAGGGGCTTCTGTCATTTTGGTTGATTTAAATAATTATCAGGATGATTCTTTTTGTGGAGATGTCTTATATTTATTAGAGCCATCTACGATTCGACTTAATCAGTTGATGAAGAGAAATCGAATGATTTTTGATAAGTTACAACATAAGAAGATTGTACTTAATAAAAGTTTACTAACTAATCGAGATATTACAGATTTTGAATATGAAGCGAAGGCTAAAGTTTTTTATAATATGCCTCCGTTAGATGAGAGAAAAAAGAATCCTATTTTTGATGACTTTTTAGCAAGACTTGGTATTATTGGTAAAAAGGAAGAAAGAAAGGATTCTGGTAATAAAATATTTGGGTTATTTCGTAGGTAATATTGACAAAAGTAGTAATTTAAGTTATTATTATCTATATTGAAGGAGAGGTTTATATGTTAGATTTATTTCAAATTGGAGTAGCTGGAAATGCTGCAGTTAACGATAATTGTGGTGGATTAGAGCCTATTGTTAGAATTATTAAAAAAGGAATTTTCCCTATCGTACAAATTGGTATCCCTATTGTATTAATCGTTTTAGGAACTATTGATTTAGGTAAGGCAGTTATTTCTAGTGATGATAAAGAAGTAAAAGGTGCTCAAAGTCGTTTAATTAAGAGATGTATTTATGCGGTTGCAATCTTCTTTGTAGTTACTATTGTAAATATTATTATGTCATTAGTTGCTGGAAGTGCTGATAGTACTGAAGTAGATTCAAATAGTTGGGCTAATTGCTGGAATAGTATAGAATAAGTAAAGTAGTTAAATTAAATAGCAAATTCAATTGCTATTTTTTTTTTATTCTGATATACTTATTCTGTATAATTGTTTGTATGGAGTGGTGAAGAGTGAAAAAGACACAGTTGTTTTTATTATTATTTATCTTTGGTTTTGTGTTTTTAATTCCATTTAATACAAATGCAGAAGATAGAAAATTAGTTAGTTGTAGTTATAGTTTTACAAATAGTGATGGAAAAGATATCGAACTAGATTATGAAGTTCGTTCTGATGGTAGTGTTGTTTTACCGTTTAGTGCTGGTACAAAGTATGTAGGAGATAGTAAGGATTGGTATCATTCTTATGAGTTTGAAAGTGCTTTTTATAATGCTAGTGTTACTAGTGATGGTAGTATTACTTGTCCATCGATTTATATACAAGAGTCTGATTTAGGTGTTACGATATATCCTAATCCAATGTATCAAGAGTCTTGTACAGGGAATTGTTATACAATAAATGCCAATTCTACTACATTATCAAAATGGGCAAGAAATAATGACTATGAAAAGAAAGAAGTAGTTTCTACTTGTAGTGGATCTAGTATTGCTTTTTATAATCGTAAAAGTTATGTTTTTCCAACGTTTAGACTTTATTCCGATGGTACTCGTGAATGGTCTATTGATGGTGAGATATTTGTTTCTGTAAATGATTCTATATCTGGTAGTATTAATTCTGATGAAAAGTTTACAATGTCTTTAAATAAGTCGTTAATTAATTCTGTTTTTAAAGATAATGGAGTCTCTTGCCCTGGTACCATTTATCGTTGTGTTAGTGAAAGTGATAATGGCTACTCTTATGAATTATCCACTACAAGGAATCGTTGTAGTAACGATACTTTGGGTAATCAAGATGGTCAGGCTCAAGGGTCGCTATATTATAATGCAGCATTTGGGGAGCCAAATGGGGAAGAGGCAATAAGAGATGCTGCTGAAGATATAGTAGATTCTGCGATTGATTTTGGCGGGGGAGTTAAAGATATTATCGATTTTGATGAAAATGATTATGATAATATTGATGAATGCGATGCCATTTTAGGTAGTACACAAGATGAAGAGTCTGTTGCTTGGCTTTTACAACAAGTACTTAATTATATACGTATTCTTGGACCAATTTTAGTAGTCATACTAAGTAGTATGGATTTTGCCAAATCAATTATGGCAAATGATGATGATTCTATGAAAAAAGCACAGAAGAAATTAATGATTCGATTAATTTTAGCTGTTGCGTTATTCTTAGTTCCAACGCTTGTGACAGTCTTACTTAACATCTTTGGAATTACAACGAATGAGACTTGTGGACTTCAATAATTAAAGGTAGGTGATTGATTGTGACAGATAATAGTAATGCAGGTACAATGACAGATATTGTGCGTGCTATTGGTGGTGCTTTAAATCGTGGAGTATATTTCTTATTAAGTTTAATGTACCAAATTTTCTTCAATGTGGCATCTGTACAATTATTTGAAAATGAAACGATTAAAAACTTCTATGGAAGAGTTCAATTAATTATTGGAGTTTTCATGATTTTTAAGCTTACAATTTCTATCTTACAGGGAATCATGGATCCGGATAAATTTACAAATCCTAAAG
>CAJLUG010000027.1 GCA_905209745.1 uncultured Mycoplasma sp. | reverse complement strand
CTAATAATATAAAGGCCTGCGCTTTCTTTTATTTCTTACCTAGGAAATAATCGAAAGTTCATTTTTATAGGTTATAGCTATTCTCCTCCCGAAGAATAGAAAGAATTTTAGGGATAGTATATTATCTTGGTCGTTAACTACTTGGATAGTATATGAGACTAATTAGTTAACTAAACTTGTAGAAGTCTATGTAGCTATATTTTCGGACAGGAGTTCGATTCTCCTCAGCTCCACCATATTAATAATTACTCGAACTAGAAATAGTTCGTTTTTATATACTTTTAAATCCCAAATACATTGCTAATTTCTATAATTTTTTATATACTACAATTAAGTGATAAATATATATAAAGAAATTACAGTTAATTTTGATAATGAACGTATTGTAATAAAAAAGTACGTCTTTATAATTTAAATTCATACACACTTTAATAAAAGGAGACTATATAATGACCATTAAATATTTTAATGAAATGAAAATAAGAGAAATAAAAAAATTTCATGGAACAATGAAACCAAGAGTTCATGAAAAGAAAAAATCAACAACTTTTTTTGAAAAACAATATACTTTAAAAACCTCTTCAAAACAAGAAAGCAAAAAAGAAGAACCAATTGAAATTATATATAGTGGATTTGACACAAAAATTTTTACAAAGAAATAAAACATATTAAAACTCTCTAAAGAGGTGAAAAACATATGGAGAAGATGGTATACCATGGAAGTCATAATGGTAACATAGAAATTATAAAGGCACATGTTAGTACTCATCAAAAAAAATGTATTTATGCAACAGATAATAAAGTAATAGCTATGTTATTTATGAATAAAGGTATGGGTGATTTAGATACAATTAAAAGTTATGATAATGGATTACCTATATTAGTAGAAAGAAGACAAGGTGTTTTAGAAAAACTATATGACACCTCTGGGTATATATATGAATTAGATGGCAGTTCCTTTAAACATTATGACTACTTATGGAAACCAGAAGTAATATCTTTTGAAAGTGGTATAAAACCAATAAAAAAACTTATTATGACAATATCTTAAAAGCATTAAATGAAGAAGCAGACAATGGTAATATAAAATTTATAAATATCCAAACAGACCAAATCATATTCCACTAGATAATAGTGATTTAATCGATAGATATATCAACTTTGAATTAAATGGAATAAAAGGAGCAATAAATTCTTTATTAACTGTCTATCCAGAGTTCGAATCTATTGTAGCTGAAAAACTAAATAAAAAGGAAAATAAAGTTAAATAATATTATAAAGTATGATAAAAATATAAATATAATGTCATATATATATTAGTAGAAAAAACTCCAGATTCCTCTCTAGAGTTTTTTTGTATTCGAAATTATATATTCATATTTTTAAATAAATTTTATCATAATTTGGTTCGCTATATAAATTTGTATCAAAGTCAATAAATAATTCATCCATCAATTGATTGTTATTTTCCAAATTAGTACATCCCACTTCATGACCAGTTAGAGACTTCGAAAAAACATAATATTGATTTGGTAAAGAATAATTATGATAATCATAATTTGAATAAATAATACCAGCAGTTGAATCAAATAACATCCATTTATTATTTAAATAAATCTCTAAAAAAATATGTCCTTGATGTAAATGTGCACCATTACTATGATTTTGTAATTCTTTCACCCAATCAATCTTTGCCGATTGAATATAAACGGTAGGAATTCCATTAATACGTAAAATTGGTGCTAGAGCAGTTTCTATATCACTACATCCTGACCATATCTTATCACGAAATATCTCTTCACTTGTTCTTGCAAATTTTTTTACTTTAAGTTCTGTATCTATGTTCATATTGTTTATAAAGAAATTAAACAACTTAGCAATGTCATCTATTGTTTCTATTTTACCAACTTTTTGACTAAATATTAAGGTTTCCTTTCCTACTTGATGTTGCCCTTCATTTTTTAAACAATCCGAAAGATTTTCATGACAAATAGTTTCTATCATATAACTGTCCCCCTTGAAAACATTATTATCATTTACTCTTTTTATACTTAATCCTCTAAACTACTGACATACTTTTCAATATTTTCCTTATATCTTGTCTTTAACATACCAACAAAATTTGGCTTAAATTGTTCTAAGTAATCAATAATTGTATCTGCATATAAATCTACATTTGGATTATTCACAACATCTCTCAAATACTTAGTAATCTTTTTCTCTGTATTAACTCTATCAATATAAAATGCTAATAAATTACTATTCCCAACTTTTTCTTTAACTGCTAAAACAATAGATAATAACTCTTCTCTTACCATATGATATCTTGGTTCAAAAGTATCCTTTTCCCTTAAAAAGAGTATTAGACAACAACCAGCAAATAAGTTCTGAGTCTCTTCATTTGAAAATGTCTTCTTAGAAAATTCAAGTAAAGAATCAAACTTATCCTTTTCAAAGTCATCATATAATTCCATTAAAATACGATTAATCATAATAACACTCCCTCGTTACAACTATAATACCACAATTTTAAATAAAATAATATTATGCTATAATAAAGATAGTTGGAGGATATTATGATAGAAAAAGAACTATATCAAAAACTAAACGAATTTCAAGGCTTTAATTCTGATATGTTATATAATGATCTAATTATTTTAAACAAACAAAGCGATTTTAATGAAGACGAATATAATAAATTTATTGTAGGATTTTCACTACTACACCAAAAAGATCCTAATTATCAAACCTATCAAGAACTAGTAAAAAATATCTATAAACTAGATAATAATCAAATAGACAAACTAAAGTCTAATTTAAAGAAAGCCTTTCCAGATTGGATTGGTATAGAAGGTAACGATGTAATAGAAGAAGAAAATATCTTAAAGCTTTATTTGAGTATTGATAATAAAGATATTCACTTTTTCGCAAACCAGTTAATAGCTGCTTCACTAAAAAAAGAGTATCATGACCTAGACTTTAAACTAAACAACAATGATACTATCAACAGACGAGATAATATCGTAATTTATTGTAACAAAAAAAACATAAAGAATTACTTAGAATTAACTGAAGAACTAATAGAAGAAAATCCACAACTAGAATTTAATCCCCCTCACCTTTTAGGAATTCCGTATAATAAAAATATTTATTGCGGAATAGACCCTAATGAAGGAAAAACAAGTTACACAGAAAAGATTTGTGAAAATATTTATCAAGCATTAGAAAACAATAAAAATAAACAAGAAATCATCACAACAGTAGAAAAAATGAAAGCTCAAGGAAAAAAAGCAATAAACGCTTTAATATCAGAACAAGAAGCAAAAACCTACTAACAAAAAGTTTTAAACTTTAAAGAATAATAATACGATATAATATGAATAACAAAACGGATAGATTAAAAGATATAAAAAATGAAAACTTAATATGGGTCATATATATTGGAATTATTATATTAAGTTGGTATGCCAATGATAAAGAAAAAAACTATATTTTATATAATGATCATAAAAGTAAAAAAGAATATCAAAACATGATGATTTTGATTTTTTCAATATTAATAATTATCTATTATTATTTTACCAAAGATAGTTACGATGATTTAAAAAAGCTAAATAAATATGATACCAAGAAGAAAAAAGAATTAACCTACGCCTCCTTCATAGGTTCATTATTAATTTTAATTAGTGGCATAATATTTTTAAATATTGCCATTAGAGATGACAACATTGATACAGAAATTGCCTTTAATTAAAAGTGAATTTACTTCTATAAAATGTATATTTAATACACAAATATAAATAAAAAGCATATAATAATTAAACTTATTAACTAAAATAAAGAATGATTTACAGAACCATTTAACTATGATATAATAAAGTATCAAAGAGGGAACGGTTATGAAAGAAAAATATATTTACTTATCAGATATTATTAGTATGGGACTATTGTATAGATATAAATGCAACAAGAATATGATGGTAACCTATGACAAAATCGAAAACTATAAAAATATAGTAAAAGAAAATTTAAAAGAAATGAATAGTCCTTACGAATTAATTGAATATGAAATGCCATCAAATATCTATTTTATTGGAGATAACGAAAAGAAAACAACTTATGCCGTAATTAATCCAGAAATCGATATCGAAAAAGAAATGATTACATACTTAAATCAAGTACCAAGTGATGTCTTAATAGCGGGAAAACAAAAAAACGCCCTAAAAGCAATTGAACTAGAATGGGCAGAAGATCATTTTGTACGAATAGAAGTAAAAAAAGAAGAAAAACCTTCACTACTCGACTTATTCAACTCAGACATATTTAAAGAAATGATAAAATCACGTAAATACTAATCCAAGAGATTAGTATTTTTTATTGCCAAAAACATAAAATGACATTATGATAATAATAGAAGAGGATTCTTCAAATAGAAAAGAAAGGAAAAAAATATGTATAATATTAAAAACTTTACGAATAATGATGATATTAAAGTATTAAAGGAACTAGGACCATTTACAGTAATAGAATATCAAAAAGATTTAAGTGTCACTCCCACAACTGCACAAATTAGTTACTTTAGTAATCTAATGAACGTAAGAAAAAGACAAGTAATATGCAATTTAGAAAAAAGTAATGTTACTGTACAAGCAGGGGCTATGCAATGGATGGTAGGAGAAGTAAATGCAACAACCGGAATAAAAGGAGTTGGAGACCTATTTTCTAAAGCAGTTCGTGGAAAAGTAACCGGGGAATCAGCAATTAAGCCTGAATATACAGGCAAGGGAACCATGGTCTTAGAACCAACCTATCGTCATATTCTATTATTAGACTTAAAAGAGTGGAACAATTCTATCGTCTTAGATGATGGTCTATTCTTAGCCTGTGAATCTACATTAAAACAAAAAGCAGTCATGCGTAGTAATATCTCCTCTGCCGTTGCCGGAAATGAAGGACTATTTAATTTAGGAATCGAAGGAGATGGAATTCTTTGTTTAGAATCCCCTTGTCCAGAAGAGGAATTAATTGAAGTAGAACTGCAAAATGATACAGTTAAAATCGATGGAAACATGGCTATCGCTTGGAGTGGAAGTCTAGACTTTACAGTAGAAAGATCAGGTAAAACACTAGTAGGATCTGCTGCTTCAGGAGAAGGTCTAGTTAACGTATACCGAGGAACAGGAAAAGTATTAATTGCACCAATTGACAAAATGAAATAATCATAAATTGAAAAGAAAAACAAACTATGCTATGATATTACTATAATAGGAAGAAAGGGTGAAGATATGAAAAAAAGAAGGAAATGGAGCAATCATGTTCTTAGGACTTATCATGATTCTATATGCCATTATGTATGCCTTATTAGGAACACTAAGCTTATTAGGAGAAATTACGGGAGTACTACCTGGTCATGAAGAACAAGAAATAATTATTGTCATTTTATCTTATGCTATCGCAATCATCGCAGTAATTGGTGGTATTGCATGTATAAGAACAAAATTTGATCTAGCAAGAAAAATTGCAGTAATCTTTGCAATTATCGGTTTAGCATCATTAATCTATGTACAATTAACACAAGATATGTTCAATAGTTTTGATTGTATCGCAATGGTATTAGGAGTAGGAATCTACTATCTCGCAACCATATCACTAAAAGAAGAAAAAGAATTAAAAACAAAAAAAAGTACCAGTACAATTAAAAGTACTAGCACAAAGAAAAATACAAATACAAAGAAAAATACAAATACAAAGAAAAATACAAATACAAAGAAAAATACGAAAAAGGGAAAGTAAAAACTTCCCTTTTTTTATTAATAATTTTTCATATTTCTTAAAGACTCTCTTTTGATATCACGTTCTTTAATACTATCTCTTTTATCATATGTTTTCTTACCACGACAAACACCCAAAGAAACTTTTAAAATATTATTCTTAAAATATAACTTAATAGGTATTAAAGTAAGTCCTTTTAATTCTAAAGCTTCTTCTATCTTTTTTATTTCTTTTTTATGAAGCAATAACTTTCTACTACGACGTTCTTCATGATTAAAAATATTACCTTCTTTATAAGGAGCAATATACATATTTAAAAGATACACTTCATGATTACGAACAATACCATAACAATCCTTAATATTACAATTACCATCACGAATAGATTTAATCTCAGTACCAGTTAAAACAATACCAGCTTCATAAACTTCTTCAATAAAATAATCAAACTTTGCTTTTCTATTTATTATTTCCATATAATCAACTCCTACTAAGTCCCCAAGTAAGTTCTGGATACCTACTACTAACTACATTCTTATATTCTTCATAATAAGTCATATAATTAGGTAAAATAGTATCATCAATACTAGAATAAGGATATACTTTAAAGTTACGTTTTCCTCCATAACTAGACTCTGTATAAATAAGTTCAGCTTTAGGAGATGTAACAGAAACACTACTACCCTCTTCTGTCACAGTCTTTTTTATTGTAACTTCCATCATAAGTCCTGTCAATCTCTCTACACCAACTTGATCCGAAATAAAGTTACCTAACGAATAAATAACAAACGTTTTATTATCATTAATATACCCTACTGGCTCTACAACATGAGGATGACTTCCAATAATTAATTGTACTCCCAAAGAAGATAAGTAATTAGCGATTTCTTCTTGTTCTAGGGAAACATCCATAGAATATTCTGTACCCCAATGCATCGCCACAATAATAAGGTCTACTTTATCTCTTACTTTTTCAATATCTGCTTTCGCTTTTTCTGGAGAATATACATTATTTAAATACTCTTTTCCTACAGGTGTTTCTAAGCCATTCGTCCAAGTCGTATAAGAAAAGAAAGCATACTTAATTCCATTACATTCATAGATACGTTCCATATCTCTTTCTTCCTGAGAAGTTCTTTGTCCATCGAAAACAACACCCTCTTTATTAGACCAATAATTAACAGAATGTATAACTCCTGCCTCTCCCATATCCATCGTATGATTGGTAGCTAGAGATACCAAATCAAATCCTGCATCAATAAAAGCATCCCCAACTTGATCTGGAGAATTAAATCTAGGATAATTAGAATAACCCAAATCGCTTCCTCCCAAAATCGTCTCCTGATTATAATACGCTAAATCATACTGACTAACAATCGGTTTCATTACTTCTAACATAGGACGAAAGTCATAATTACCATCTGCAAGTTCTGCATCCTCATAAATAGCACTATGAATCAAAGCATCCCCTACCATAAATAAAGAAAAACTCTTCTCTTGTGGATATTTAGGTTTCTTCTTTTCTTTTTTTACTTCTATTGGCTTTTCTACCTCTTTAAATAAAGAAGAATTAGAGACTAAAAAGCAAGTAATACCAATAGCCAATAACAAACAAAGGCTAAGAAATATTTTAAACCCTTTTTTTAATCTTCTAACTCTCTTTACCGCCATACTATAACTTCCTTACTATCTCAAAATCTATCGTTTTTTCTTCTTTCGAAGCTCTAACTACTCGAACTAATACTTTTTCTCCAATCGTATATTTTACATGACTCCTCTCACCAACAAGTGTCATTCTTTCTTCATCATAATGGAAAAAGTCCGGCATATCACGAAGTGGTACAAGTCCTTCAATTAAATTATCTAACTCAATAAACATACCAAAACTAGTAACAGAAGAAATCATACCTTGATACTCTTCTCCAATATGTCCTTCCATATATTCTGCCATCTTCATATCTTCAACTTCTCTTTCACAGTCAACACTTGCTCGCTCTCTATCAGAAGAATGTTCAGAAATATAAACTAATTTTTCTTCCCACTTACGAATCGTAGACATATCTAAATGTTTTTCAAATAAATAAGTACGAAGTAAGCGATGAACTGTCGTATCTGGATATCTACGAATAGGCGAAGTAAAATGCGTGTAGCAACTACTTGCAAGTCCATAATGACCTAAATTTTCAGGTCGATACACTGCTTTTTGCATACTTCTTAAAAGTAGACTAGATAAAATTTTAAACTCTGGTTTATCCTCTAAGTACTTAATAATCTTTTGTACAGTTTTAGGAGAAGTATCTTTTAAATCACCTGGTATTTGATATCCTAAACTACCTACAAAAGATAAATAACTACGTAACTTCTCTTCCTTTGGTACTTCGTGAACACGATAGATAAAAGGTAAAGACATAAAGTAGATATGTGTCGCAACACATTCATTCGCTGCAATCATAAAGTCTTCAATCAACTTTTCTCCTTCTCCACGTTCTCTTAAGACAACTTCTGTAGGATGACAATTACTATCGACTAAGATTTTAGCTTCATCTACTTCAAAATCAATATATCCACGTTTTTCTTTCATCTTTCTAAGAATATGAGCAAGTTCTTCCATCGTTCTTAAACTCTTCTCAAATTCCTCATATCCCTCTGGTACAATATTATTTTCCAAAATACTATTTACATTTTTATAAGTCATTTGTTTACGTGAACGAATCACACTTGGAAATATTTCATACTCTAACTGTTTCCCATCATGATCAAATTCCATAATACATGAAATTGCCAACCGGTCAACATTCGGATTCAAAGAACAAATACCATTAGATAATTCATGAGGAAGCATAGGAATCACTCGGTCTACTAAATAAACACTAGTACCACGCTCCATCGCTTCATTATCTAGTGGACTTCCTTCTTTTACATAATAACTAACATCTGCAATATGAACTCCTAATTTATAATGTCCATTATTCAAAACTTCAATAGAAATCGCATCATCAATATCCTTCGTATCATCTCCATCAATCGTAAATATTTCCATATTCCGTAAATCTCTACGACCAATCATATCGATATCTCTAACTTCCATTGGTAATTTTTTTACTTCTTCTTTCACATCATCTGGAAACTCTGTATGAATATTATATTTATAAACAATAGATAAAATATCTACTCCTGGATCATTTTTATGTCCAATAATATCTACAACTTTTCCATCATACTTATTAGATTTACTACCAATCTTTTTTAAAAGTTCAACTACTACTTTATGCCCATCGACAGCATTCATAGAGTTCTCTTTTTTAACAACAATATCTAGTT
>CAJLUG010000026.1 GCA_905209745.1 uncultured Mycoplasma sp. | reverse complement strand
TATTGGAAAAGCAATTTTAGTTTTAGATTGGGAAGTTCCGGGTAGTATTAGTAATACAGAATGGGCTTATCAATTTTTAAAATCAGTTTATGAAAAGACAAAGGTTAGACCTGTTATCTATATGAGTGCTTCTCCTGCAAATAGTTATGATTGGAGTAGAGTTGTTCATGGGGACTTTGGTCTTTGGATAGCAAGCTATGGTGCCAATACAGGAGCTCCACATACACCGCCAACGAATAAATACTGGCCTTTCTATATTTTATGGCAATATACTTCACGTGGTCACATTCATGGTTATTCTGGTAATTTAGATTTAAATTATTTCTATGGTTCTAGAGAGACTTGGGATAAATATGCTGTTAGTGATAGTACTCCTGTTAATCCTAATCCTACACCAACACCGGATGGGGAAAAATATCAAGTTGGAGATGTTGTATCTTTTAATTATTTATATAAAAATAGTTATGCTGAAGGAAAAGTTTCTTCTATTATTCATAGTGGTACTATTACAAGAGTTATTGATGGAAGGCCTGCACCATATCTTATTAATCGTGGTAGTGGATGGCTTTCTAATGACTTAATACTCAATGCTTTGACAGAAGATTTTACTATCGGTAGTAAAGTAAAGACTATTAAACAAGGAAATGGTTCATCTCTTGGTACTAGTAATCCTGCTAAAAGTGGAATTCGTGGTGTAATTACTAGAATTATTCCAGGAGCTAAATATCCATATCTGGTATCGACTACGGTACCTATGGGATGGTATCAAAAAGATGCATTAGAAAAAGTATAAGTATGTTACAATAACTATGAGGCGATGTTATGATTCTTATGGTTAGTGGACGTTGTGATATTGTAGCTTTTTTTACTCCTTGGTTTATTAGAAGGTATGAAGAAGGGTTTGTCGATGTAAGAAATCCATTTAATCCTAAGCTAGTTAGTAGAATTTTGTTTGATGATGTTCTTGCTATTATGTTTTGTACAAAAAATCCAATACCCATTTTACCTTATTTAAAAAAAATAGATAAACCAAAATTATTTCATGTTACTTTGACACCGTATTTAACAGATATTGAACCTAATGTGATATCTAAAACTAAAATTATTGAGGCAATTAAAGAAGTATCACGTATAGTTGGTAAAAAATATACTTATGTAAGATATGATCCTATTTTCGTTAATGAAAAGTATACGATTTCTTATCATATTAAAATGTTTGAAAGACTTTGTAAGAGTTTGGATGGCTATGTTGAACATATTATTATTTCTTTTTTAGATGATTATAAAAATGTTAGAAAAAATATAAAGGTATTAAAGCCTAAAGAATTAGTACAAGATGATTATAAGAAGATAGGAAAAAATTTCTCTTCTATTGCTCATAAATATCATATGACAGTACAAACTTGTTTTGAGGATCAGAATTTAGTAGAGTATGGTTTTGTGAAAGGGGATTGTTTGGGAGTTGAACTGGCGAAGGAGTTGACTGGAAAAGAAAAATTTAAGAAATGGAAAGCTAGAGCCGGTGGTAAGTGTTCTTGTGTCGAGATGGTTGATATCGGGGCATATAACACCTGTAGTCATTTTTGTAAGTATTGTTATGCTAATTATGATGAAAAGCAAGTATATCAGAACTTACAAAAACATCAAGTACAATCTTCTTTACTTATTGGTGAAGTTATGGAAGGTGATGTTATTAAGATTAGAAAATAGAGTTTTCTTTTTAAAAATTATTTGATAGAATATAAATAGTGGTGATGTTTATGTCGGAAGAGAAAGTAAAAGAAGCATTAGATCAAGCGGTTGGTAACGTAAAAATTGAAGGCCAAGATGTCTCTAATGAGGAAAAAAAGATGATTTTAGATATTTATCAAAAATATAAAGGTAATATTGATGAGAAGGCAATTACGTTATTGCTTAAATATTTAGAAATTAATAAGAAAGATTTAGGTGAAAAAGAACGTGAAACACATAAAAAGTAGGTATGATGAAGCTTTAGATGAACAGTCTAAAAATTGTTATCCTGGTACCAATATTTTAATTAATAAATTAAATATTCAGAATGCTTTAGAATTAGATAAAGTAGAACGTTCTATTACTACTTTAGTACTAGTAGATATTCAATTTCGAGAGATACCTGATACTTGTAAATTCTTTTCTGTTGATTATTATTTATCATTACATAAAGATGTTTTTCAATATGTTTATGATTTTGCGGGGAAAATTCGTGATGAGAATATTGTGAAGGGTTCTACACCATTTTGTAGACCTGAATATGTATATTATAATTTAAACGATACTTTACAATCTATGAGAAAGACGATTTCTTTTATTGATGAGAGAGAGGATTTATTAAATTGGTTAGCTTATAGTTATGCTCAGTTAAATATTATTCATCCTTTTCGAGAAGGAAATGGTCGAGTTGCGAGAGAGTATTTGAGAGAAGCAGTTGAGTTAGTTAATAAAGAGAGAGGTTTTAATTACGAGCTTAATTTGTCTGGTATTGATGATAGAATGAGAAAGTATTTTATTAATGCTTCTATTGTTAGTGCCAAAAAAGGTGATAATCAATGGTTTAAGAAGTTTTTCAATCTTTATTTAAGGGAAAAAGATAATGTAAAAGAAATAAATGAAATAAATACTGATAAAAAGGGAAGATAGTCTTTCCTTTTTTTCTTTTTTGTTGTAAAATGTTTTTGTTAGCAATATTGCCCTGTAGCCAAGTGGTAAGGCAGTGCGCTCTGACCGCATTATGCGTTAGTTCGAATCTAACCAGGGCAACCAAATAGTTAAAATGTCTTCTATGAAGGCTTTTTTTCTTGCAAAATTATAGGTTTTAGTTTATCATTAAATAGAAAACAAATGAGGTGAGGATATGACTGAAAAAGAACGTATAGAGTTAGCTGAATTACTTTTTCCAGATATAACAAAGACAAGAGAAGAATATGAAGAAATGTATCCTGAACGTGATTTAAAAGATGGGGCAATGGTTACTAGATATGGACCAAGTCCTACTGGTAGTGTTCATCTTGGTAATTTATTTTCTGCTTTTTGTGATATGGTGTATGCAAGACAAAGTGGAGGTTCTTTCTTTTTAAGAATTGAAGATACTGATCAAAAAAGAGCTGTAGAAGGTGGAATTGAAAATATTACAGGAGTATTAAAAGGATTCTCTATTATTCCTACAGAGGGATACAGTTATGGTGGAGAATATGGACCTTATCAGCAAAGTAAGAGAACTGAAATTTATCAGACCTATGTAAAAGACTTAATTGTTAAGGGTTATGCTTATCCTTGTTTTATGAGTGAAGAAGAAATTGCCAATATTAGAGAAGAACAAGAGATTAATAAAACTAAAATTGGTATTTATGGTATGTATGCCGTAGATAGAGATTTATCTTTAGAAGAAGTATGTGAAAAATTAGCTAGAAATGAAGAATATGTTATCAGATTAAAATCTCCAGGAAATCCTAATCATCAGGTTGAAGTGGTTGATTGTATCAAAGGAAAGATGAAGTTTCCAGAAAATGATATGGATGTTGTCTTATTAAAGAAAGATGGAACACCTACTTATCACTTTGCTCATGTAATTGATGATCACCTAATGCATACAACACACGTTATTCGTGGTGATGAATGGGTATCAAGCTTACCATTGCATATTCAGTTATTTGAAATTTTAGGATTTAAGCCGGTAAAGTATGCTCATATTGCACCTATTACAATTAAAGATAGTGAAACTGGAACGATTAGAAAGTTATCAAAAAGAAAAGATCCTTGGGCAGGAGCTAAATTTTATGAAGAGGCTGGAATACCAATTGATGCTTTGCACTTATATCTTGCGACGATTGCAAATACAAACTTTGAAGAGTGGTATTTAAATAACCAGGATAAAACGATTGATGACTTTACGTTTAGTTTTGAAAAAATGGCGATTGGTGGAACTTCTTTTGATGAAGCAAAACTAAATAATTTATGTAAAACATATTTTTCTCGCAAGAGTGGAGAAGATGTGTATCAGGAAACATTGGCTTATACAGAAAAGTTTGATCAAGAATATTATGAATTGTTAAAAGAAAATAAGGATGATATGATTCAATATTTAAGTATTGAAAAAGATGGCCCAAGACCTAGAAAAGATATTGCAAAATATAGTGATGTAAAAGAAGAATTCTCATATGCAATTGATTCTATGTTTGAAAAAGAAAACTATTCTAAGTATGATGGAGATAAAACATACGATGTAGAGTTGATGGAAGAATATGTTTCTGGTATTGATTTATCTTTAACAAATGAAGAATGGTTTAGTAAGACAAAAGAATTTGCAGTTACGCATGGATATGCAGCAAGTCCTAAAGAGTATAAGAAAGCACCAGAGGATTATAAAGGACATGTTGGTGATATTTGTGAAGCACTTCGTGTTATGATTACGGGAAGAACGAAGTCTCCTGATCTATTTTCAATTATGAAAATACTTGGTAAAGAGAGAATTCATCATAGAATTGAATTATATAGAAAATATAGCAATCAATAAGGCGATATTTTAGATTATAGTAATATAAAAAGAACTGTTGCTCAGTTCTTTTTTCTTTTTCATAAATTAGTTTTGCGTGAACAACGGTCCTATCATTGTTTCCTGAACAAGTAGATAAAGTGATTATTTTATCTTGATTTGTAACTATAGTAGGGAAAGAATATTTACTTCTATTTTGTAAAATAGTAAGGAATTTTTCATATTCTTTGTCACTTGTAAAATCTTTTTTTAAATAATAAGTTTCTTTTTGAATGGTATAAACACTAAATACTTCAAAAACATAGTTTTTGTTTTCTGTATATAAATAGATGTAGTGAGTATCTTTTTGATAATAACTATCTTCTAATAATTCTTTTAAAGTACCAAACATAGTTCCAGTTAATCGATTATGTCCATAAATAATTGTATTTTTATCAAGAGAGTTAGCATTATTTCGATAATCCATAAATACCCATCCAGCATTATTTTCTTTTTTGTCAAAAGAATGGTTTAAATAGTATTTATTATCTTTTGTTTGAACAACTGGATAAGAGATTTCACTACCATCAACAACAAGATATGAAACAGTATCTTCGTTTTGTTGTTTTAACTTTGAAAACTCAATATTCATAAATTGATACTTATCATCATAAATATCATTAGGATTAATATATTGTTCTATGTCTTGCATTAGTTCTTTATTATGTTTTTCATTATTATAACGGGCTCTTAAAAAAAATAGTGTATAAATATTGAGTCCTATGATTAAAATGATAATAATATAAAAAAATTTATGTTTCATTTTTTTTCTTCTCATAATATAAACTCCCATATTTATTATATTGAAAAAATCAATTTTGACAAGAGAAAATCTCTAATTTGATTAAAGTTAGATGAAAAAATAACAGAAACTTAAAATTTAATTGACTTTTTGTAACATATCCACTAGGATAATAAGTATTCTTAAGGAAAGGAAGAGTTTATGAAAGTAGGTAAGCTAAAAAGAAGGCTTAAAGGTTTTACCAAAAAAGCAAGTTATCTGGTATTAGCTACGGTTACGTTTTTTACTCAGTTTAATTTACCTCTTTTTATTAGTGCTTTGTCATCAGATGTTCATTATGATATTAGTAGTGTAGCAGACCCTGATACGCAACACATCGAAAATGATTATACTGGTGATCCTCAGGATGATGGTAAAATATGGACTGATAAAACGGTAACTCATATTGATGAAGACTTATTTGACATAACTTTATCTGCAGTTGGACAGTCTTTTGAAACAAAATCTGTTGTTAGCAATGCTAAAAAAGTAGATGTAGTTTTCATTTTAGACGTTTCTGGAAGTATGGAAGATAAAGGTCGTTATATCAGTATGACTAATGCAGTTAACCAAGCGATTGGTACAATCATGAAAGCTAACGCAGAGAATAGAATAGGGATTGTAACTTTTAGTGATAATAGCTCTACGTTATTACCATTAGATTCTTATCATACGACTGATAATAGTACAAGATATCTAAAGTATGGCTTATGGACACCATACATTTCCGCAACAAGTGTTATCAGAGACAGTAATAATCAGCGAGAAAATGGTAGTGTTGATGTGGTTGGTGGTACCTATACACAAAAAGGTATGGATACAGCTAAAGATATGCTTGAAGCAACAAGAAATACAGAAGATAGAGTTCCTGTTGTGATTCTTTTATCAGACGGAATACCAACTTATGAAACTTCTAAATATGATAATGTAGGTAATTCAGAAAATAACTTAGGAAATGGGTATATGGATTCTTATACTGGAGATACTGGTTATTATACAATTTTAACTGGTATGGATAGTAAAGAAAAAATTAAAGCACATTATAATACTGAAAGTAAGTATTATACTATTGCTATGGATGTAACTGATATTTTTGAAAAAGTTGTGTTAAATCCAACTAGAGAAAATATTAATCAATTAGGTAATAATGGAAAAGAAGGCAATTTAAAAAACAAGTTAATGTCTTCTCCATATGATTATAATTATGTAGATAGAGGTTATGCTGATAACATCTCAGGAGATAAATTAAATTCTATTTTAGAAGAAATTACTTCTGATATTATTTCAGGTACAGCATCTCCATTAGAAGGTTCAGGAAATGTTGATAGTAGAACTATGTTATTTACTGATACTCTTGGAGAAGGGGTAGAAGTAAAAGATGAACCTAAAGTATTGTTTGATGGTCAAGAATATATTCCAACATTTAGAAACAAAACTGCGAATTATACAGAATATGTTTATAATTATGCAGTAACAAACAGTAGTAATGAGACTGCTAATTTAAGTGATTTACGTGTAAGAGTACATAATTATAATGGAAAACAGACTATTCAATTCCAAATCCCTAAAACATTATTCCCATTCTTAAATAGGTATAAGAATAATCCAGAGACTAGTGTTAATCCAATTCGTTTAATCACTAGAGTGGGATTAAGTGATGAAGCAGTAAAAGCTGCTAGAACGGGTGATGTATTCTATACAAATGATTTAACGGATGAAGCACGTGTTACGTTCTCACCTGTAAGAGATAATCCATATTATTATGAGAATATCGTTTATAACGAGGATGGAACAGTAGCAAGTTCAACTCCAAAATATGATAATAAATCACTAGAAAAAAGTGAAAACTTAACGGGAACAAGTAATACTTATTACAGTACTAATTTCAATCATGAAATTGGTGTTGTAACAACAAAACTTGGAAATAATGGAAAAATGGTATTAATTGATCCACAAGAAACTACAGAAAAAACAGTTTATAAAGATTGGCAAGATGGCGATAACCAAGATGGTTTGAGAACTCCTGTTGAGGTTGAATTATACGCAAATGGAACTGCAACTGGTAAGAAGGCAACGTTAACAGAAGAAAATGGTTGGCAATATACTTTTGAAAATTTACAAAAGTATACAAACAATCAAGAAATTTCTTATACAGTAAGAGAATTAACTCAAATAGATGGTTATGAAACAACATATAGTGAGGATCAACTTACTATTATCAATACACATGAAGTAGAAACTATTAATAAAACTGTAGAAAAAATATGGCATGATAACAATGATCAAGATGGAATTCGTCCTACATCTGTAAGCGTTCAATTATATGCTAATGGGACTCCAGAAGGAACACCAGTTACTTTAAGTAAAAGTAATAATTGGAGATATACTTTTGAAAATCTTGATAAAAATGCTAATGGAAAACCAATTGATTATACGGTAGAAGAAGTAAGTAATATCGAAGGATATACTAGTGAAGTTACTACTACTTCATCAGGAAACTTCCAAATTATAAATACTCACACCACAGAAAAGATTGCTAAGACAGCAGTTAAAGAGTGGGATGATAATAATAATCAAGATGGAATTCGTCCAACTAGCATTGAAGTTGAATTATATGCCAATGGTAAAGCAACAGGTAAGAAAGAAACACTAAATGCTGAAAATAACTGGAGACATACCTTCTCAGATCTAGAAAGAAACGAGAATGGAGAAGCAATTGAATATTCAATCGTTGAAACAACTAGTGTTCCAGGTTATACTTCTTCTTATGGAGAAGATGGAACAGATTTGATGACAATTGTAAATACCCATACTCCAGAGACTACAGAAATAAATGTAGAGAAAAAATGGGATGATAAAAACAACCAAGATGGAGTTCGTCCAGATCAAATTACTATTACGTTATATGCAGATGGTGAATCCAAGAGCACAAGAGTAATTACTGCAGAAGACAACTGGAAAACTTCATTTACAAATCTTCCAAAATATGATTCTGGAAAAGAAATAGAATACACTGTTACTGAAAATCCAATTGAAGGTTATACACTTTCTTCTAATGTTACAAGTGATAATACCATTACATTAACAAACTCTTATACTCCAGAACTAACTTCTAAAACAGTTGTTAAAGAATGGAAAGATAGTAACAATCAAGATGGTATTAGACCTGAATATATTGAAGTACAGCTTTATGCAAATGGTACGAAAACAGGTTCTCCAGTACAGTTAAGTGAAAGTAATCAATGGACATATACTTTTGAAAATCTTGATAAAAATCAAGCAGGAGAAGAGATAAAATATACGGTAGAAGAAGTAAATGTTCCTAATGGATATACTGTAAGGTATGAGAATGATACCTTTAAAATTATTAATACTCACTATGCGGATACTATGGATATTCCAGTACAAAAAGTTTGGTTAGATGAAAATAATCTAGAAGGATTTAGACCAGATTCTATTACTGTAGAATTACATGAAAAGGGTTCACAAGAAGTAGTAGATCGTATTACCTTAGATGCGAGAAATAATTGGAAGGGTACTTTCCATGATGTAGCCGTAAATAAAAATGGTCAAAAGGTTGAGTATGAAGTAAAAGAAGTAAATGTTTTAGATACTTATAATGTTTCTTATAGTAAAGATGGAGATACCTTTATCATTACGAATGAAAGAAATATTGAAAGAGTAGAAAAAACTGTAACTAAAGTATGGGATGACAATGGTAACCAAGATGGTATTAGACCAAATAACATTAGAGTTCAACTATATCAAAATGGTGTAGCTTATGGTAGTGAGATTACATTATCTGATTCTAATGCTTGGACATACCACTTTACTCACTTACCAAAATATAAAGATGGAGAACTTG
>CAJLUG010000025.1 GCA_905209745.1 uncultured Mycoplasma sp. | reverse complement strand
TGATCTAGTATTTTTCTATCGTGTTCTGTGATATGGTACTTTCTAGTTATATCTTGAATAGGACCATATCCATATATATAATTTGTTAGAGATTTAGATATTTGTTCTATTTCTTTATTTCTATCTATTAATTGTACTTTTGTCCATTTTTTCAAGTAAATCATCTCCCTTATTTGACTTATTATTCTAACATAAGTTATTCAAAAAATAAAGAGACTTTTTGGTCTCTTTATCTATCTCCTTCTTCTAACATGGTCGTTATAAAGATTCCATATCCTTTTTTAGTATCGTTTACGATTACATAGTTTACAGCACCGATTATTTTATTATTCTGGATAATTGGGGAACCACTCATACCTTGTACTACTCCACCTGTTTTATTTATTAGGTCTTTGTCAGTTATTTCGAAAAGAATATTTTTGGTTTTACTATTTGGATCGATATTTAGTATATTAATAGAAAACTCTTCTACTGTGTTATTTTCTATTACGGTTTTGATAGAAGCAGGTCCCGTTGTGATTTCTTTTATGTCCCCTACTTCGATTGTTTCCATATTTTCAATATTTTTTTGATAAGTACCATAGATTCCGGTTGCGTCGTTTGCGTCTATTTCTCCAGTTCCTTCTACTTTGTCATAAGTTGCATTTTTTTCTCCAGCTCTACCATCACTACTTTTTTCAATGTTGGAAACACTTGCATCAAAAATTTCACCATCTTTAATTTCAAACTTCTTGGCGGTTGTAGTTTCAATGATTTCATGTCCTAGGGCACCAAATCTTTTGGTTGTCGGATCAATATAGGTTAATGTACCAATACCATTGATTTGGTCTTTGACATAAAGTCCAGTTTTTAGTACTTTGTTTTCGTCTTCTTGCATTTCTAGGGTTATTTCTTTTTCCTCGTTATTTCTAGATATAGTAAAGTTTATTTTTTTATCTTTAGATTCATTTATTTTATCTACCATTGTCTCAATACTATCTACTGTTTGATTATTTACTTTGGTAATGATATCTCCTACTTCAAAGCCTGCGTCTTTCGCTGTGTAAGTATTTCCTATTTTATAGAATCCAACGACCCACACACCTTCTGAATTTACTTCGATTCCTATTGTTTCACCTGATGCGATAACATAATTGGAATAAGCAAATACATTTATGGGAATGATAAGTAAAAGAAGGATTGTTAGTAGTAATTTATTTTTTAATTTCAAAAAATCACCTCTTTTTTACTTTACTACATTTATATTTTTCGTAAAATTTTAGATGTTATGTTATTTAGTTTTTACCATTTACACTAAATTTTTACATTTTTTTTGACAATTAAACTTAATTTAGATATAGTTATAATAGAGGTGTTATAAATATGGAAAATAATAATAATAATAATAATAAAAATATGAAAAATAAGAACGATCATCTTTCCTATGATTATACGAAAAAAAATGATTTTCAATACGATTATACAAAAACGAAAGAACAATCAAAGAATTCTAATCATCATCGAGTAAGACGTTCTAGGAGAAAAATTTTTAAATCTAAAAAAGCGAAAGCCGTTGGTTGTATGTTTGCTTTAGGAATTGGCGCGGTCGTTGGAGTTAAAGGATACCAAATGTATCAAGATACTGTTACTGTTAATGATTATTTTGATCGTATTGAACAGGTTGTTTATGATAATACTGCTAGAACAGATGACGGTATGAACCAACAGATTAATCCTTGGCGAGTTAGTAATGAATATCAAGATATGCTTGATCAGGGTGAAGATGCACGTGTGATTGCGTATATTGCGGGAAATCAGTTGGATGCTGATTATGAACGAGATGAATTAGATCATATTTTTAATAATTTATTTGGTAGTGATGCTGATACTTGGTTAAAGAATCAAGGATATTCTTCTTTTAGTGATAGTAAACTTGCTAAGGAAGCAAAGGATATTGCTTTAGAAGAAGCTAGAGAAAATAAAAGTACTAATGAACTTTCTTCGATGTTAGAAGAGGATGTTACAAATGATTATGCGAAAGGTGGTAATCAGTTATAATGGAAGAAGTAACTATATTTAGTTTTGATGATAAGGATTATATGTTGTTAGATCAAATTCATGATTATGTTTATTTATCTAATGTAGATGATCGACGTGATATGATGATTCGTAAAGTGGATCCAAATGATGATGAAGTATTACTTCCAATCGAAGATGATGAAGAGTTTGAAAAAGCATTATTATTACTTACACAGAAAAAATTAACGGAAGAAGATTAAAAAGAGATATCATTTTATTTGATATCTCTTTTCTTTATTCTTCTACTTTAAAATCTGATAATGTGCCATCTGGATTTACAATCTTTGTGATTGCTTCTTCTGCTGATTTTAATTTTTCATCACAGGTTTTCGCAAGACGCATTGCTTCGTTAAATTCTGTGATGGCATCATCTAGTGGAACTTCTCCTGTTTCTAATTTTTTTACAATTGTTTCTAATTGTTCTAAGCTTTCTTCAAAAGTTAATTCTTTTTCTTCTTTTTTTGGCATGATTTTCCTCCTTATTATATTATTTCTGCGTTAACAGTACCATCTGTTAGGGTTAACTCTATTTTATCTTTTTTCTTTAATTCTTTAGTACTAGTAATTACTTTGCCATCTTTTTTGGTTAAAGAGTAACCTCTTTGTATGGTTTTTAATGGACTAAGTGTTTCTAGTTTAGAAATGATTTGTAAATATTTATTTTGTTTTTGGTCTATTAGTTTTTGAGGTTCTTTTAGAATATAAGAACTCATTAATGTAATATATTTTTTTTCTTTGATGGTAATTAAGTTTTTACTTGCGAATTTTAAGCGATCTAGAATACTATCAAACATTAATTCTTTGGCTTCATAGATTGCGATTGGATTTTGAAAGATATATCTACTTTCTATTTCTTCTAGTTTTTGTTTGTTGATGTTTATTTTGTGTTGCATGGCTTTATTTAGTCTTATTTTTAGTTGATTTAAATAGTTTTCTACATCACTTTTTTGTGGAACAGCAAGTTCTGCAGCTCCTGTTGGGGTTGGAGCTCTTAGATCAGCTACGAAATCAGCTATGGTAAAGTCAATTTCGTGTCCTACTGCACTTATTGTTGGTATGTCGCAGCTAAAGATACTTCTCGCAACGATTTCTTCGTTAAATGGCCATAAATCTTCGATAGATCCTCCACCACGTCCAACAATTAACGTATCTAGATTATAATCCTTCGCTCTTTCGATTTGTTTTACGATATCTTCTTTGGCATCGTCTCCTTGGACAAGTGATGGGAAAAGAATGATTTCTGTAAGTGGCCAACGTCTTTTGATGGTTGAGATAATATCTTTAATGGCAGCTCCTGTTGGAGCAGTGATTACCCCTACTCTTTCAGGAATTTTAGGTATTTTCTTTTTTAAGTCTTCTCTAAAGAGACCTTCGGATTCTAATTTTTTCTTTAGTTGTTCAAACGCGATATATAAGTTTCCGACACCATCTTCTAACATGTCATTTACATATATTTGATAGCCACCATTTGCTTCAAATACACTGATTTTACCAGTTACTAGTACTTTCATTCCATCTTGTGGTAGGAATTTAATTTTTTTGGTGTTCGATGAAAACATAATAGCACTTATTCTTGAATTTTCATCTTTTAATGTGAAATAAAAATGTCCTCTACTATGCGCTTTAAAGTTTGAAATTTCTCCTTTTAAAAAGACTTCATTTAAGTTTACATCATTATCTATTTTATATTTAATATATCTCGTTAACTGCGTTACTGTAATATATTTATCATTCATTTTTTATTCCTTTCTTAGTGTCTTTACATCATAGATAACATGACTACTATCTATTAGGTTGTTTAATGTATATTGTTGCATCATTTTCTTTCCTATATTTTTTAACTCTTCTTGTTTTGTATTGAAAGACGCTATTGTTGTGATATAGTTGTTTATTATGTTCGTGTTATAGTGCTTTAGTTCATTTCCTAATTTCTTTGGAAAGTTCAAATGTAGGTATTCTTCTGATACACAACTATTTAGATATATGGGACTTTCTAAGGTACCTATGATATTTTCTTTATTATCATCTGTTTGAAGATCACCTTCCATATTTATGTTATAAATATTATTTTTATTATCGATATTGATATTTACTGATAATTCTAAATCGGGAATACTGTAATTTTCTTCGCGTTCTTGGTGTTTAATTTTTCTTAAGGCTTCACAATAATCTACTATGCCTAATGTATTATATATTTCTTTATCTATTATTTTAAGGGTATTGGAGTTTACATCATAACAGTTGTTTTCTACTGTAATTTTTTTTATTTTCATATCTTGATCTACTATAAAAGTACTCGCTAGAAAGACATGATAATTTTCATCGTTAATTATAGTTATATGACTATAAATTCCTTCTTTTTTATTTTCTTTGGCACTGATTGTTTCAAAGGTAGATAGATTACCAATTTCACCAAGATACTTTAATTTCACTTTTTCATTTTTTTTGGTTTGGAACAGCCAGCACTCTTTTGATTGTACAATTATTACCCTCTTTTTCTTTTAAGTCTATTACATGGTGTTTGGTATCAATTTCTGTTACTTCATAGGTTAGTTCGTTTGGTATCAGTTCTTTTACCATGTTTTTACAGACGTTATTTTCGTATAGATTATTTGCCCACTTCTCGATTAGATAGTAAATATCATATCTCATTTTTATTTTTCCTCCTCGTGATAAATTTTATCTAAAATTCCATTGATCATTTTCGTAACTTTTTCTTCTGAATACTTTTTAGATAATTCTATTGCTTCGTTGATTGCAACTACACTTGGAGTTTCTGTATACATGAGTTCGTAGATACCTAAAGAAAGTATGGCTTGATCTACTTTATTTAGTCTATCTATGGTCCAGTTATTCATATATTTATTGGCTAGTTCGTTGATTTCCTTTTGATTTTTGATGATACCAGCAATGGTATTATTTACATACTCGTTTTCTACTTCTAGTTGTTCTTTAATTAGATTGTTGATATCATACTCGTTTTTGGTTTTTTCTAATATGTATGTCTGATAGATTACTTTCATGATGATTTCTCTTAATTCACTTCTATTTTTCATTTTATCATTCCTTTCTTGATACTTCTTTTTTTAATTCGTATAGATAATTTAAGGCTTCCATTGGTGTCATCTCTAGCGGATTGGTATTTTTTATCTTTTCTACGATTGGGTCCACTTTGGGTTCTGCCTCACTTTCTGTTAATTCAAATAGTGATGTTTGAGTAAAGGTTTCTTTTTTTACATTTTTATGTTCGTAGATGTTTAGGATTTCGTCGGCCCTTTTAATTAAGGAATCTGGTAGATGAGCAAGACTTGCGACATGAATACCATAGCTTTTGTCTACAGCTCCTACTTTTATTTTATGTAAAAAAGTTAGATGTCCCTCTTTTAATATAGCAGAAACATGAACATTTTTTAAGTGTTTTAGATCTTTTTCTAGAGCTGTTAGTTCATGATAGTGGGTAGAAAACATCGTTTTGGCTTTGATTTTATCATGAATATACTCTAATATGGCTTGCGCTAGACTCATTCCATCATAAGTTGCGGTTCCTCTTCCTAATTCATCAAAAAGGATAAGACTGTTTTCTGTTGCGTCACTTAAGGCTGTATTTGCTTCTTTCATTTCTACCATGAAGGTTGATTCACCAGATACTAGGTCATCACTAGCACCAATTCGTGTAAAGATCTTATCAAATATTGGCATTGTACAACTCTTACATGGAACAAAGCATCCGATTTGAGCCATAATAACAGTAATGGCACATTGACGCATATAAGTGGATTTACCGGCCATATTAGGTCCAGTAATTAATAAGATATCTGTTGTTTTATCCATGACGATATCATTAGGTACATATTTATCTTTCATTACTTGTTCTACGACAGGATGACGACAGTCAATCATTTTTATTACTTTTTCGTCCGTTAAGGTTGGTCTTACAAACTTGTAATTATCACTTACAATAGAGAATGCTTGGAGCATATCTATTTCACTAATTACTTTTGCAATCCTTTGTAGTTTAGAAATATATCTTTTTACTACTTCACGAATATCCATGAATAATTTATATTCTAGGTTAATTATTTTTTCTTCGGCTCCTAGAATAATATTTTCTTTTTCTTTTAACTCTTTGGTTGTGAAACGTTCACAATTTGCTAGAGTTTGTTTTCTATCATAGCCATATTCCTCTTTTACTAAGGATTTTTGGCCTTTGGATACTTCGATATAATAACCAAAGACTTTATTGAACCCTACCTTTAGATTTTTAATACCGGTACGTTCTCTTTCTTTTTGTTCTAACTCTAAGATAAAGTCTCTTGATCCAGAACTTATTTTCTTTAATTCATCTAATTCTTCATTATAACCTTCTTTAATTAGATGTCCTTCATGAAGAGAAAATGGAGCGTCTTCTAGGATGGTACGGTCTAGTAATTGATATAGTTCTTCTAGTGTTTCTATTTTTTCATCATAGTTTATTTCTTCTAGAATTTTTTTAATATTTGGTAGATGCTTTAGAGAACTTTTTAATTGTAATAAGTCTTTGGCATTTAAGTTTCCGTAAGTAATTCTTCCGGCAAGTCGCTCTAAGTCATAGACTTCACTAAGTTCTTTAATTAAGTCATCTCTTAATATGAATTCTGTTGATAGTTTTTCTACCATGTCATAACGTCTAGTGATGGCTTTTTTATCTCGTAAGGGATTTTCTATATTATATTTTAAATATCTTGATCCCATCGCTGTCTTGGTTTTATCCAGTAACCATAATAGACTATATTGACGTTCTCTTGTTCTAAGGGTTTCTACTAATTCTAGGTTTCTTTTGGTATTATTATCAAACTCTAGGTATTCACTAGATTTAATTACTTTACATTTTTGTAAGTGGTGTAAGTCCCCTTTTTTGGTATCGATAATATAATGTAGGAGATGTTTTAAGGTTGTAGTGATTCTTACATCTTCTATTTCTTTATAGATATATTCGTAGTTTTTATCTTCTAAGGTGTCGTTTGTTATGGTTACTAAGACGTTGTAGTTTGTTCTTAAGTGTTCTATAATTTCTCGATTAATGGCATCGTTTACGATTACTTCTTTAAAACCATATTTCGCTACTTCTTTGATGATTTTTTCTTTTTCTCCTTCTACTAACATCGCATAGACACTACCTGTTGAAATATCAGCAAAACTTAACCCATAACAATAATCAAAACTATAGATATTGGCGCTATAGTTATTACTTTTTGAATCCATATTTTCGTCAATTCTAGTACCTTTGGTAATTACTTGGATTACATCACGTTTTACCATACCTTTTACTTCTTTTGGGTCTTCTAATTGTTCACAAATGGCTACTTTATAACCTTTATCAATTAGGGTGTCTACGTAAGATGCGTAGGCATGATGAGGAACGCCACACATAGGTACTCTTTCTTCTAGTCCTGCTTGTTTTCCAGTTAATGTTAGTTCTAGAACACGAGAGGCAATGATGGCATCATCAAAAAACATCTCGTAAAAGTCCCCTAGTCTAAAAAAGATAATACTATCTTCATATTTATCTTTTATGTCCATATATTGTTGCATCATTGGACTTAATTTTTCTCTTTGTACTTCACTTCGTTTCATTTACTTCACCAGTAATATTATAGCAAATTTCCCTTGCTATTTAAAGGATAATTCATGATTATGTTCTTAAAATAAAGTTTTTCGTGGCAATCGATGTATTTATTTTTACTAAGGGAATTTTTTTGAGAGATAGCCATTTCTTTTCTTTGTTTAAGACTTCGTAATTTCTTTCTTCTATTTTACTAATTTCGTTAAAAGAGATGGCAATTTTTTTGATGGGAAAGAAAGGACTTACTTGTTTTTCAAAAAGGAGAAGTCCTGCTTTTTTTAGATGGGAATAAGAACTGGTCTTTTTTTCTAGAGTTAAGTTGATTATCTGGGTCGGTATGATGTTATTTGCATAGGAAATATATAGTTTTATGGTTTTGGTATTTAAGCCCTCTTCTAGTAGTTTTAAGATATTAAAATCCAATAGTTCATATACACTAGGTAGTGCTTCTTTTTTGGTTTTTATTTCTTTTAAAGTTAGACTAGATGATATTGTCTTGGGTGTTTTTTTACTATTTAGTTCTTTGATTGTAGTGATATCTTGACCTAGAGCATGCGTAATTAAGTTTTCTGCAATTAGACCAAATTCATCGTATAGTTTTTTGGCCTCTTGCTTTCTGATATCTTTCATGGTATTTATTCCTAGTTTTTCTAATTTTTTCATCATACTGTTACTTATGCCAATAAAGTCACTTAATGGTTTATGATTCGAATAATACATGATGTATTCTTTTTCATCTAAGTATGTAATTTTATTTTTATTTCCGATACAAGCAGTTGTTGCTAGAAAAAGATTGGGTCCCATTCCTATCGTTACTTCGTAGTCGAATTCTTTTTTTATCTTGTTTTTTATCTCTTGCGCTAGTTGATATATGGTCTTGTTATATAATTCTTGGTAATTTGTGATATCAATAAAATATTCATACTTATTATAACTATAGATATCTTCGTAGAAAAAAATATCTGTTAAGAATATATATAAGTTATTTTCTGGCTTTAGTTCTTTCCATAATTTTTTTAAATATATTCTTTCTTTTTTCTCATTTACTTTTAATACTAGGTATTCTTTTTTCATATTTTTTCCTCCTTTTTCTTTCTTGATTTTATTATAGTACAATTGTTCGTATAAAACAATCGAACAAAGAAAAAAATCGAAAAAAATTTCGATTCAAGAAAAAAAGGAGGTGATTCTCCTCTATTTTATTATGTTTTTGAAACTGTCAATTAAGTTGTCAATATAGGCACAACTCATGAAGCAGACAACTGAGTCTTTTTCCTCTTTTAATTTATCAATGGAGTCTTCATCAATCATCTCTCCATTTTTTAGATTATCTACTATTAAATGAGAAGATATACCAGGATAGTCACTTGCACGTTCTCTATTACTCTTTATCTCTGTTAAGTATACTTTATCGGCCATAGAAAAGCATTCAATAAATTCTTCTTTAAAGTCTTTGGTTCTAGAATAAGTATTTGGTACAAAGACAATTACTAGTCTTTTATTTGGATACTTTTGTTTTACTGATTCTAGTGTTGCTTTTATTTCTGTTGGATGATGAGCATAGTCATCAATAATTACACAGTTTCCTATTTTTGTTTCTGCAAAACGACGTTTGGCATTATGGAATGTTTCTAATAATTTATGAATCGTATCTTGTTTTAAACCTAACTCTTTTGCAATAGCAATCGCAGCAGCAGCATTTGATACCATATGTTTTCCATATAGTGGAATATCAAAATGACCATAGAATTCATTATCGATATATAAATCAAAGACTGATCCTGTTTCTAATAATTTTATATTTTTAATTACAATATCGTTATCTTCGTTAAATCCGTAAAATAATACGCGTGTTTTATAATTTATTTTTCTTACTTCTTCGTTATCTCCGTTAGCGATAATTAATTTTTTTGTTTGGTTTGCAAATATTTCAAACGTATTTCTAATATCATCAATATCTTTATAACATTCTAAGTGTTCTGCTTCTATATTGGTAATTACTGCATAAGTTGGATGATAAGCTGTAAAATGACGATTAAATTCATCACTTTCTACTACGAAATATTTATTATCTTTTTTTGCATATCCATCCCCTGCCCCGATAAAAT
>CAJLUG010000024.1 GCA_905209745.1 uncultured Mycoplasma sp. | reverse complement strand
TGCAGTTACATTTAGTCTATCTGCGAATTCTTTTTGTGTTAGCTTATTTTCTTTTCGTAACTTTAAAATGAATTTTCCTATTTTTTCTTGATTCATTCTGCACAAACTCCTTTTACTATTTTACTTGGTTCTTATATTCTTCGTTGTTTTCTACCCAATCTTTCGCATAACTGCAACTACAAATTGCTTTTTTATCTTCTTGTTTTAGTTTTTCAAATAAATAATTTAATAATTTACTAGCAATCTTTTTTCCACGATATTTTGGATCTACATAAGTATGAATAATATCAACGGTATTATTATCTTTGGGAATATATTCTACAAATCCCATTTCTTCATTATCTTCTATATAAATAATTTTATTTTGTTCTTCTTTCATGGCCTTCACCTTTATTCATTTATTACTAATCTATCTAATAGTTCTTTAATTTCTGGTTGTTTTTCTTTGTTTGTTTTTTCCAATTTTTTTAATAATTCATTGGTATTTTTACTTTGTGGTAACATATAACCTGATTCTCTCATTAAGTCTTCTAATACAACTTTATTGGAATGAATTAATGCTTTAATTAATTTCTCTTCTTCTTTCGTTTCAACGTTTTCTAATAGATATTTTAGTCTTTTTATTTGGTTTATTTTTTCTTCTGTAATTTTTCTTACGGCATTTATTACATTTGGATCTTTTTCTTGTTGTTTTGGCATTTGGTTTGGAATTAATGTAAGGGCATGCGCAGGACAGGCATTTACACATGCGCCACATCCAATACATTTTTCAAAATCAATTTGTCCAGTTTCATTATTGGTTGCGCCGGTTGGACAAACAAATAGGCATAAACAATCTTTGGAACATATTTTTAAATCTCTATAAGCGTGAAATTTTGCCATTTTATTTCACCTCCAAAATCTTAAGACTTGGTACTTTACAAACAGGACAAATCTTTGGTGGTTCATCTCCAACATAGATAAATCCACAGATATCACACACCCATATCTTGGTGTTTTTAATATAGTCTATTCCTTTTTCTTCATAGTTGTCTAAAATTATTTTCATCATGTTTGAAGTTTTGGTTGCCCAAGTTAACACTCGTTTTGTTCCTCTATCTTCTTTTTCGTCTGCCCTCTTAGTTGCTTCGTTCATACTATTTAGTTCGGTTTGTATATTTTCTTTTACTTCTTTAAGCGTTGCTTTTTCTGGTTCTATTTGTTTTTCATAATAATTTGCTAGGTCTTGAAATAAACTTTGTTCTTTTTCTAAATATTGTTTTTCACAAGCTTTCGCTAAATTAGAACAAATATATGCGATTTCTTCTTTCGTTAAACTTCTTAATTCATCCTCTTCTTCCAAAGATTCTTGTTGTTTGGTTTTTTCTTCAGGTTCTTCTTTTATCTCTTCAAAAGCACTCTTTGGGGCTCCACATAAAGGACATTTCCAGTCATCTGGTAAATCTTCAAACTTTACATTTTCTTTCGCGTCATCATAAATATAGCCACAAATTGTACAACGATATTTTTTCATAACTTTCTCCTTTAAATATTATTACTTATAGTATATCATTTTTTTCTTGAATATTAAATGAAAAAATGGGACTTGTAGCTTCTTCAAGGAAAAATATTATTATATATACATCATTTTTTTTTAAATAATTCATAAATACTTTCAATGAATCTTCACGACTTGAAAAATCTTCTGAGAAATTGGTTGCCATTTTGTTAACTTGTTTCTTTAATTTATTTTTTTATTTTATAATTACTTTTATAGTTTTTTATCAGTTCCTTATATAGTAATATCATTTTAACCACCTAAACTATTTTGCCACACAAGTCAATCTATTGTGGTATTTTAGTAAAAACCAATGACATTAGGTATTAAAATTAATAAACTTTATTAAACTTATTACAAATTTTTTAAATATATATATATTTCTAATTTAAATTTCTTAAATTAAAGCAAAAAAAGTGGAGCCTTTCGGCTCCTTCAGGGGGTTCGGTTGAATATACTCTCACCTATAAACACCGTGAGAGATATCGGCGTGATATGTATCACGCATCTTAATCATAAGGTATATTTTGGAAAAAGTCAATCGCTATTGTCAAAATATTTTTTAGTTTACAATTTTTTTCTATTTAGTCTTTTTTCATAGCAATAATATTGAATGTCAAATCCTAAAGATACAAAGAAAAGAATTGCCTCTTTGTGGAAGTTATAAATATCTATTTCTATACAAGAACATTTCTCTTTTTTGGCCTTCTTGACTAGTTCCTCATATAATCTTGTAGCAATATGTTCTCTTCTTCTTTCTGGTACTACATATAGTTCTTTTATTAGCATAATCATTCTATTGGTTCTATTTTTCATACCGTCAACTTCTACCACTTCTCCTTCAATAAAACCTAACATTTCTTTATCTTCTTCATAAAGTAATAAAGTTCTTAACTGATGGGGATTACTTAGTAAACTAAATTCTCCTCTGGAATAAACTGCTTTTCCATCAAACATGTCTGGTCTATTTTGTTTAAATGTTTTTTCGTAGTCTTCTGACATATGAAAAAATGGATTATATTCTTTATTGCTTACAGGACGAATTGTCCAAGTGGTAGGAGTTGTTTTTTCTTTCCATAAAGCAAGATACATTATTTTATTTTCTTGCGTACCAATTACTAATAATAGTGTATCTTTTAAATTTTCTGTTAAGTCTTTTAACCAAGTATCTATTTTGGTTTCTGGGGTTAGTTCTAGTTTGGCATAAATATATTTATCCCCATTAATCGAAGCTTGTCTTATCAATTGGTCTTTTAATTCTTCTTTATTTTCATAATGACCTAGACCTGTTGGTAGAAAAGAATAAGCTCTTATTTTTTCTTGGTCATTTAGAAGTTCCATTATCTCTTGTTGATAAGAATCAAGGTCTAGCGCTTCTTCTATTATTACTCTTTCTTCCATACTTTTAAGTTTAGTGTTTTCTTGCCAATTATCGATACACAAAACCATTGTATTGGTATAGTTTCCTTGTAGATCTTGGTATTTATTTTTTTCTTCTTTTTCTAACTTGTAAGATAATTTCTTGTAGATGAAATCTAATATTTTCTTTACTTCTAATCCTTTCTCTTTCATATCATTCACCTAACTTTATTATAACAAAAAAAAGATAACTAGAAAATATTTCCGTTATCCTTTTGTAATGGAATGGATTAATTTTAGTTTTAGTGGATCGTTATCTGTTTCTTTGTTTAGTAAATATTCTTTAGAGTCTTTTTTCGCTTGTAATAAGATTTTATAATCTGATCTGATATTAGCTATTTTAAAAGACATATCTCCACTTTGTTTGGTACCAAATAAATCTCCATGACCTCTTAGTTTAAAATCTTCTTCACTAATTTTGAAACCATCATCTACTTGTTCCATAATCTTTAATCTTTCGGCATCGGAGTCACTAATTAAAATACATTGTGATTTAGAACTACCTCTTCCTACTCTACCTCTTAATTGGTGAAGTGTAGATAAACCAAATCGATCAGCATCAAAGATTACCATCGTTGTAGCATTTGGTACGTCTACTCCTACTTCTATTACTGTTGTTGAAATTAGAATTTGAATTTCATTATTTGAAAATGAGTTCATAATCATGTCTTTGGCAGCACTTGCCATTTTACCATGGACAATATCTATTTTATAATGAGCGCCAAAAGCTAGTTTCATTTGGTCTTTTAACTTATAGACGTTGGTTAAATCTGAGTTTTCACTTTCTTCTATTAATGGCGCAATGACATAGACTTGATGATTTTGTTTTAATTCTTCATACATCATTTCTAAAACTTCTTTTATTTCACTATTCTTCTTAACAACTGTTGTGATTTTTTGTCTTCCCTTTGGACGTTCTTTGATGGTTGAAACATCCATGTCACCAAAGATTGTTAAGGCATAGGTTCTAGGAATTGGTGTTGCACTCATATATAGTACATCTGGTTTTTTTCCTTTATTTTGTAAGTTTGCTCTTTGATGTACACCGAAACGATGTTGTTCATCTGTAATTACTAAACCAAGATTATGATATTCTACTTCTTCTTGAATTAAAGCATGGGTACCTACTACCATACTGATTGTTCCATCTTTTAATTCGTCGTAGACTTTTTGTTTTTCTTTTTTGGTTGTAGACCCTGTCAGTAACGCAATCTTAATATCTGTATTCGTCAAGAACTTTTCTAAGTTATGGAAATGTTGAGCAGCAAGAATTTCTGTTGGTGCCATTAGAGCACTTTGATAGCCACTTAAATGATTCGCAACCATCGCTAGAAAAGATACGATTGTTTTACCACTACCAACATCACCTTGTAATAGACGATTCATTCTATGATTTGCTTCTAAATCATCCAAAATTTCATCTACTGCTTTTAGTTGGTCATTCGTTAATTCAAATGGTAAGTTTTTGATAAAATCTTGTAATTTCGTTCTATCTATTTTTCTTTCTAAGCCTTGTTTTTTCTTTTTGTTTTCTATTTTTAGGTAATTAATCTTAAACATGAAAGCAAATAATTCTTCATATTTTAATCTAATTGTTACTTCTTTTAGTTTTTCTTGTGTGGATGGGTTATGTATTAAGTTTAAAGATGTTTTCTTGTTTGAAAAATGATATCTTTCTAGATATTCTTCAGGAATATAATCTGGTATTTCTTTTCCATACATTAATAGGGCCATATTGATATAAGTAGAAATGTTTTTATTGGTTAGTCCTGAAGTAGCATGATATACTGGCTCTATTTTTACTTTATTAGATAATGTTTCTAATTTAATATCTGATGCTGTAATTACGTTTTTCTTTTTATCTAATTTTCCAATCACTGTTACACCAGTTCCAACAACTAATTGACTTTTTAAAAAGGCTCGATTAAATATTGATACACCTACTACTCCAGAAGGAGTTACTAATCTAAAGTTCATTTTGTTTAGACCGGCTTTAAAGCGCATTAAAATAGGAACACTTTCTACTCTACCATCTATTACAATCTTTCCGCCATCTTCTACTTCTTGGAGATTATCTCTTTCTAGAATTTCATAGCGAAATGGATAATGAGTTACTAAATCTTCAATGGTATATATATTAATTTTATTTAGTAAAGCAAGAGATTTTGGTCCAATTCCTTTTACATCTTTCAACTCAGCCATACCATCACTTCCTTCTTGGCATATTATAACATATTTTGGGTGGTAATTTCTATCATTTTTCGACCATTTTTAAATTTTTTTAATTTTTTTATTTTTTGTATTGACAAAATTCATTCTTTCCGTTAGTATAAGAACTACCAATTCGGAATTAGGCGAATTGGTCGCTAGTATCACACTAGCCAACCCCTTTTTATTCTTTTTAGAGGTTGCCCTCAGGGGGTGCAACCTCGTAGATGAAAAGTAAAAGAAGACATATGCCGATGTCTTCTTTTTTTGTTATTCTTTTTCCGTTAATTTTTCATAGTACTCATAATCATTTTGGGCTTGTTCTTTATTCTTTTCCATTAACAGTTTATAATCTTTATTAATCTTGGATAGTGATTTATAGCGATCTTCACCTAATATAAATTCTTCATATTTACTAAAGTCAGCTTTCATGTCCATTTTAAATTCTTTTGTTTCTGGATTGTAATGGAATATTGGGAAGTAACCTGATTTCGTTGCTTCTTTTTCTTCCTCAATAGAATTTTGCATGCCCTTGATGATTCCTTGAGCAATACATGGAGCATAAGCAATAATTAAGGATGGTCCATTGTATGCTTCTGCTTCTGTTAAAACTTTAATTGCTTGTTGAGGGTTGGCACCAAGAGAAATTGTTCCAACGTAGACATGTGGATAAGTTAGAGCAATTTTAGCAAGATCTTTTTTTGCTGTTTGTTTTCCAGCGGATGCGAATTTAGCAACTGCTCCTGTTCTTGTTGATTTTGATGCTTGACCACCAGTATTAGAATACACTTCTGTATCTAGTACTAAAATATTTACATTTTCTTTATTAGCTAAAACATGATCTATTCCATTATAACCGATATCGTATGCCCAACCATCTCCACCAATCATCCAAACTGATTTTGGTTTTATGAAATTCTTTAATGGTAATAGTTCTTTTATTTTGGTCTCATCAATTACTTTTAATAATTCTTCGGCAGTTTCCATGGTGATATTTTCTGTGTAATTTTTATACGTTGCTTGTTGACTTTTCTTTACATCTTTTATATTTTCTTTAATCAACATTTTGATACGTTCTTTGATTGTGTCATCGGCTATTTTCATACCATATCCATATTCAGCATTATCTTCAAATAAAGAGTTGGCCCAAGGTACAGAATATGGCATAGAAGGAGTTGATGCACCATAGATAGAAGAACATCCAGTAGCGTTCGCAACGATCATTCGATCACCAAATAATTGGGTTACTAGTTTTAGATATGGTGTTTCTCCACAACCGGCACAAGCACCAGAAAATTCAAATTTTGGTGTTTTAAATTGACTACCTTTTACTGTTGTTGTTGGCATTACATCTTTTTCAGTTACTTCATTAAATAAATAAGTATAGTCTTCTTTTGCTTTTTCTTCTTCTAGAGATTCTTTTATTTTCATCGTAAGTGCTTTGGCACCTTTTTTTCCAGGACAGATATTGGCACATAGACCACATCCGGTACAGTCTGGAACAGAAATACCAATCGTATATTTTAAATTTTCTTCTTTAATATTTGCAGGTAATAAGTTTTCTCTTACTCCATCTGGAGCATCCATTTCTTCTTTTTCATCTAGTAAGAATGGACGGATTACTGCATGAGGACATACTAAGGAACATAGATTACATGAAATACAATTTTCACTATGGAAACATGGCACAACATCAGAGATATTTCTCTTTTCTTCTTTGGTAGTTCCGGCTTTAAAAGTTCCATCTGGATCTTTAATAAAACTACTTACTGGTAACGTATCTCCTTCCATACTACCAATTAATTCAAACATATTTTTTTTCTTGCCCCATTCTTCTACGTAATCTACTACTGGAAGTTTTACTTGGATTAGGCTGTTAATACAACAGTCGATAGCCTTGATATTCTTCTCTACAATTCCACCAGATTTATTGGCAAATTTTAATGCTAGACTTTCTTTCATTTTTTGAATAGTAAAATCGAAGTCCATAATTTTACCTAGTTTAAAAATTAATGTTTCCATAATAGCACTAATTTTTCCAGATAGGCCATTATCTGTGGCGATTCTTCCGGCATCGACAATATAGAATTTTATGTTTCTAGACTGTAAAATCTTTTTATCATGAGAAGTCATTTCTTTTAATATTTCATCTTTATTTTTATTGGTATTTAGTAAGAAAATACCATTTTTCTTAATCTTATCTAACATCTTCATCTTCTTTAAATAAGATTCTTTTGTACATACTACCATCGATGGGTTTTCTACGTAGTATGTTGAAGTAATTGGTTTATTTCCCATTCTTAAATGAGATATGGTAATACCACCTGACTTTTTAGAATCATATTGGAAGTATCCTTGTACATAAGCTCTTGTGTAATTACCAGTTAATTTCATGATATCTTTACAAGCACTTACCATACCATCACTACCGTATCCATATACTAAAAACTCTACGGTATCTGTTGGAATATGGAAAGATTTATCATAAGGAATAGAAAGGTTTGTTACATCATCTTCGATTCCTACGGTAAAGTTGGTGTGAGCGTCTTTTTTCTCTAAGAAGTCAAATACTCCTTTAATCATGGCTGGTGTTGTATTTTTACTAGAAAGTCCATAACGACCACCAATTACTTTTACTTTCCCTTCTACTTCTTTCATTGTTTTTACAACATCTAAGTATAGAGGCTCTCCTGCAGATCCAGGTTCTTTGGTACGGTCAAGTACAGCAATTTTCTTTACTGATTTTGGTAGTGCTTTCAAAAAGTATTTAGCACTAAATGGTCGATATAGATGAACTTCGATTAGTCCGAACTCATTTTTCTTTTTATTTAGATAATCAATTGTTTCTTTGATTGTTTCACAAACACTTCCCATGGCAATGATTACTTTTGTTGCTGTCTCACTACCATAATAATTAAATGGTGCATAGTGTTCTCCTGTTAGTTTGTTAATTTCTTGCATGTAATCATTCACAATATCTGGTACTTTGTCATAATATGTATTTCTAACTTCTGTTGCTTGGAAATAAATATCTTCGTTTTGTGATGTTCCTCTTGTTACTGGAGAGGATGGATTTAAGGCTCTATTTCTAAATTCTTCTAAAGCTTTTTCATCAATTAAATCTTTTAGTTTATCCGTATCTATTACTTCAACTTTTTGTAATTCATGACTTGTTCTAAAACCATCAAAAAAGTTTATAAATGGTACTCTTCCTTTAATTGCAGAAAGATGAGCCACTCCTGTTAAATCCATGACTTGTTGTACAGATGATGATGCTAGCATGGCAAAACCGGTTGTTCTTGCGGCATAGATATCTTGATGATCCCCAAAAATAGATAATGCATGGGTTGCGATTGATCTTGCTGCGACATGAATTACGCATGGTAATAATTCTCCTGCTATTTTATACATATTAGGAATCATTAATAATAATCCTTGGCTAGCGGTATAAGTTGTCGTTAGACATCCTGCTTGTAAGGAACCGTGCACCATTCCTGCTGCACCTGCTTCTGATTCCATCTCTACTACTTTTACAGGCATTCCAAAATAGTTTTTCTTTTTTTCATTTGCCCATTGATCTGTTAACTCTGCCATTGGAGATGCTGGTGTTATTGGATAGATTCCAGCAACATCCGTAAAATTATATGATACATAGCTACATGCTTCATTTCCGTCCATAATTTTCTTCATGTTGAATCCTCCCTTACTCTTTTATTATATCTCATTTTCTTATTATTTGCATTAAAAAACTGTATACTTCGATACAGTTTTAAACATGAGATTTTATATAATTATAGATTTTTTTGTAAGTATCTGCTGTATAATGTACTCCGTCGGGTGTGTCATAACCATTTTCTTGTAAATAGGAATAAGTATCTATATAAGATACGATTGTTTGTGTGGCATTTCTTATTTTGGTATTAAAAGATTCTATTTGTGCATTTGTTACACTAGCTCCATTCGCAGTAGGATTTACAGAAACAAAATAGACTTTAGCTCCTTTGGCTTTCCAACTCGGAGCGTGGGTATTTAAATAACTGATATAACTATTCACGTTTCCTAGGTCATTTACTCCTAATAGAATAACAACCGCAGAGCCATCTGTAATTTCACTTTCTATTGCAGGAATACCAGTAGACTCCATCCAGGCATACCCTTGGCTTACTTGGGCACTCCAAACGTCACCATCTTGATCTCCTACCGCTGTATGCATTCCTACGGTTCTAGAGTCTCCTACAAAAATTACTTTATCTGCTTCAGATTCTCCAGTTAGTTCTTCATCATCATCCTCTGTTATCTTTATTTCCAAATCACTTTCCGTTATAATTGGCTTTGGTTCATCCTCTGGGTGAATATCTACATAATTACTCTCTTCTCCAATGGTTGCAACTTCTTCTGCATGATTCCAACAAGTGGCCAAATCAAAACTACCATCTACTAAAGACATCGTTAAGTTTACTAAAAACGGAATGAAAAACAACAATACTAAAGCAATAATGCTATTTTTTAGGCCAGCTTTATATTTTTTTTCATCGGGATTGGCCATTAATCTAGTAAAACTGATTATTAATGAAACAATAGCAAGAATTGGTCCTACGATTTGAATAATATTTAATATTGTTTTTACAATGCTCAAAATATTCGCTAGAGCACCA
>CAJLUG010000023.1 GCA_905209745.1 uncultured Mycoplasma sp. | reverse complement strand
GCTCTTGAAATGGATGATTATAAGGAATTACTAATTTATAATTATTAATAGGTTTATATTCATTTCTACTAATTACACCTATAATTGGCATATTATAACTATAAGGATAAGTAGTATTAACTACCATATCAACAACATCATGTTTTTCTTTATAAGGTTCAAATTTGCATTTACCATCAATACGAATAATATTAAAATCATATTTAATACTATCATCAATATCAAATCGACCACTATATAAATAACATTTATCACTAGTAAAATTATTCGCTACAAAACCGGGTTTTGTACCCCAACTATCATTTTGCCAAGTAACATTACTAGCTATATTACAATAATCTTTTCTAGTTAATAATCCAGTATATCTAGTAATAGGCTCAACTTTTTCATAACTAATAAACCATCCAACATAACCTAATTCTTTAATTTGATTCCATAAAGTAGTATCAATATTAGCACAAATATAAAACTTATTAAAAGTATTATTCATATTATACACAAAATCTCTAGTATGTTCACCACCAACAACTTCAGAATCAAATATCAAATCAGGTATTCTAAATAGTTCATCGCCATTAATATTTTCATAATAACCAAATTTAGCTTCATTATCAACACCAATAGCACCTATTACTTGATTATTACAAGGAGTATAACTACCACTATTTATAACTTGATAAACATATAAATCATTATATTTATCTTTATCTTGATAATCAATAAAGTAATTAGATATAAGAGTATATAGTTCATCTTTATTAGTAGCTTCAAGTTCACCAGAGCTATTAAGTAATATATTAGTAGTAGGATTATTTATTGGTTCAGCAGTATAAACTACAATTTTATGATTAGCAATATATCTTTTAACATTAGAACTAATAGTAGATATTGGAATATCTCCACTAATAACAGCCCAATATGGAATATTACCATTACCTTGATTATTCCAATTAAAAGTAATTATAGTACAATGAGAACCATCATTAACAATATTATTTATATATTTATCTTTATTAGATAGTTTATATCCTCTACTAGCATCACCATATTTATCAACAAAATGAATAAAAAAGTTATATACTTCTCCGGGAATAAGAGTATCATTCTTTTTACGTTCATTAAAATCATAACTAGGCTCAATAATAGAATGAGTAATTCTCATTTTACAATTATCAATATCAAATATAGTATCTCCAAATAATACTTGCCCACTAGTAAATACAGAATCTTCTGTAAATCCAACACCGTTATAAACATAACAAGCTATTTTAACTGTACTTGGCATAGTGTAAACAGTTTGATTATTTTCATATTTATAACTTGTAGGAATAATAAAACAATGACAAGCAAGATATTCTTTAAGATTATGACTACCTCTACTACCAACTTTTATTTTAGCATTATAATTAATCTTTAAATATTCATGTGCTGCAATACCTTGTATAACTGTATCATTAAATAAAGTTCTAAAAGTACGAAAAGGATATTGATTATTATTGAATACTTTATTAATATCTTTAATTTGCCAATCAGCAGTACCAGTAATTTGAAGGCTAGCCATTTTAAAATATGGACCTTTTTCACTAACTGCATTAACAGTGGTATAATCATTATAATAAGCATTAACAGCTTTATTACGAAGTTTAATAGTAATATCTTTAACAGCTTCTTCTAATGTTTTACCATTACTTAAAGTCCTATCATCATTATCAGTATGTTCATTATAATTAGCAATATATACTCTATTTTTATAATTAATAATATTGCCAACATTATAATAATTATAATAGTCAGTAGTTAAATCAGCAACATTATATTCAATAAGAACATCTCTACTAAATTTAAAAATATTATTATTTAAATCATCTGTTCTAAACGCTTGAGTACTATCTTTTTTACATACAATAAAACCAAGTTGATAAAGACCATAACGACCTCCACTAATATTTATTTCAAAAGTTTGATTACATATATCTTTAGAATCACTAAATGAATCAGTATTACCATAACAATAACCGTTTGGTTCATCTTTCGGTTCATAAACAGTAGTTTTTCTAAAACAAACTTTATTAATAACTTGTGGAATTATAACATCATTAAAAATAGGAAATCCAATACTATACCATTTAGTATAATTAGTTTTATCTATCTTATATCTAATAAATATAAAATAAAATCCTTTATAAGCTCCACCACTAACATAATTTAAACCACTAATAGTAGGTAAAGTTATTTGTGGAATAATAGACATTTCAGAATCAGGACGGTCAGAATCTAAATCAATATTAATAGTTTTAAGAGGAACATCAATAGAAGCATCACTTTCAGCAATAGCTACTATAAGATGATTTTTAACATTATAAGTATATGTTCCTTTAATCTTACCACCATTATATTTCCAATTACTATTTACTCTATAACAATTATCAGCTTGTTCATTATATCTATAAATATAAGAACTATTAGAATCAGTATTAACAATAAATAAAATAAGTTCAGTACTAGTAGGAATAACACCAACTATTTTAAAATTATTAATACCATCTTCATGAATAGCATTAGCAATTACTTTACAATCTTCAAGTCCTTCTTCATTAACAATCATCCTATCATCATTACTCACTTTAACATTTTTAGCAGCAATTAATGAATAAGGTACACAATCACCCGGATGTTTATTAAGACTAAGTTTCTTTTGTATATTCATAATTATTTAGGAAAAGTAAAGTTATAAAAGAACTCATTCCAACCACTATCATCATCACTTTGTTCATCTAATAAAATACTAGTCTTAATATCTTTCTTCATACTTTCCCATAGATAGAAAGGATTAGTTCCATATTGACTAGCAGAAAGATTAAACACAGGATGTTTATATCCTCTCATAAGCATACGAGCCATACAATAATAAGTAAGACCTTGAATTAATTTACCGTTAGCAGGTATAACAGGAACTTCACAATGATAATTATCACTATATTGAGTTTCAATATCTTTATAAACAACTGTTATACAAGTATCATTAAAATTAAGTTCAATAGTATTACCTCCAATAAGAATATAATTATGATTTGACTTATCATATCCTTCACGGGGGGTCTGACAATGAGAATGAACTTCATGCTGACATCTTGGACATTCAGTATTATTATGAACTGTATAAACAACAGGATTACATCCTATTTTACCAGTATCAATAACTTCTCTAGTTCTAGAACCATTAGGACAACAATCATCGGGCATACCAAGATAGTCTTTATTAGTAGCACGCTCCGGACTTTCGTCCTCCGCTTGACCCCCCGTAGAGGATGGAGCAGATTCAGTATCACCACATCTATATTTACTAGTATCAGCTCTAGGTACTTCACAACCATTACTATCATATACTTTAAGACCGTCATCAATAAGACAACATTTACTTTTAGCTATCTTATTAATGACGGTTAGTTTCATTTTCTTATCAACTTTACGAAGAACTTTAAGTTCATTCATAGCATCAACACACCAAGCAGGAACTCTAGGAATCCAATCACTTCCATCAGGATTGAAATCATTATCGAGTTTACCAATTATATGTTCTATCGTAATCGTTTTATTATTTGCCATAATATTAGTTTTTATATCTAGTTTTATTACCATTATTATGTGCTCCACGTTCATATTTTTGTTGATTAACATTTCTAATATATTTAAATGGAGCATTAGGTTCTCGTTCAAGATAAACAAGAAGTTTACTTCTTAATCCTAATTTAAGATTAAAAATATCATCAACAGTTTTACATTCAGAATTAAGTTGTTTAGCATCTTTACCTCTAAGTTCTCTATTAATATAATTAGCATACTTAAATTTAATAGCACTATAACTATGAGTTCCATTATTAATAAGTTGTATTTCGTAAAACTCTTTATTAGTCTTATAAACTACATAAGGAATACCATCATACTTAAGTCCACGAATTTTATATATTTCTGCTTCTTCTTTATCATAAGGTTTAAGACCAGCATTAATAATTTCTTGTTTCTTAAGTCTAGTAGCGTTCCAATCAACATAAGTATCTCTAGGTTTATCTCTATATCTCCAGAAATTAATAACTAAATCACCAATTTCATATTTAAAATGATAAGCATAACCTTCAAGAACGCATTTATGAACACCATAACTATAATACCTATGAATATACTTCTTATAATCAGAAAGACTTAATTCAGAACGTCTTGTAGCAAGTTTAAGAGCAATAATATAATCGTTTGCTTTTTTAGCTAAGTTACAATAACGCAAAAGTTGGAGAAGAACAATACGTCTTTCTCCAACTGTATAACTAAGTTGATTATTAATTAATTGCTCTAACTTATTAATTAATTCAACATTATCATTAAGAAATTGAAACCCATATTCATTAAGATTAATTTTTAAATCATCTTTAATAACTTGATTTTTACTTTTAATATAAGCACGACAATCAGCTTTCATCTTATTTATAAGTTCAAGTTCTTTATTATATTTTGCCATATCGTCATTAGAAGTTTCAATAAACTTTTTATAATAATGACTAATATCTATATCTTTAATCATAATTTATCTAGTTACAAAATTATCAATAGGAGTTTCATTTGTTTGACGAGGAACTTCAACAAGATTACGTTTAAATACAATTTCTTTAAGAGCTCCAATCATATCTTCAGGAATAAGAAATTCATCATCATCGTATTTAGCTTCATCATCAATAGGGTCATAATTTACATCTTTAGCTTTTTCAACAGTTTCAGTAGGAACAAGATAAGGAATTTCAAATGGAGATTCAATAATAATAGAACCTATATTTTGAAACCAATCTTTATTATTACTAAAGAAATAAATATAACCATTAATATAATCATAAACAGGAAGATTACACATACCTGCAAGATAATGATAAAACTTAGCACTAGCTTCTTTTGCAAATGGTATTTCTAATTGATTGGAAAGGTAAGTTATTAATAAGTCTAACTGGCTTTGGAACTTCTTGTTTAGTACGTTTAATCGCAGGAAGCCCAAGAGTTTGACTATTATATAAGTCACCATCAGGAACATTAATAATAGAAACACGAATACGTTGTTGCAAACCTTTATCAACATATTTATGATTTTCATAACTTTTACGAATTAGTTCATTACGACCATGAAGAATAGCATATCGAAGATTACGTCTAAGAGGAATACTATTAGGATTGCCAACAGCATGAGCAAATTCACTAACTAATTGATTAAGACTAGCCATGTTAAGATTGACTTGCGTTTTCTAATTGATGAACTCTTTGTTCAAGTTCATTAATCTTATTAGAATATGTTTCAACTTTAGTTTTAAGTTCATTAACTGTTTCAGCTAATTCATTATGCTTTTGTTCTATAACTTTAACTTTTTGTTCAAGTTCAGTATTATTAGTATAATCAACAATAGAATTTAATAATTCAATTAATAATTTTCTATCTTTATTAGATATATCACTATTTAAACAACATATAGTTCTAATAATATCATCTTTAAGTTTATCTTTAGTCATAATATATTATGTTTTAAGTTTATTATATTTAATATTATAATAAACTGTTGCAGGAGTAGTATCGAGAAATGCAAAAACAGAAAACAAATTAATTAACCAACTACTCCTAACAACAGTTCCACGTGGACTTATTTAATCAAGTTTAACTGTGGTAAAGAAGCCGACAATAGAACTAGAAAATGTCCGAACCTGAGCAGAAGTAAAGTAACCAGAACCAGCCAGAGTACCGTCAGTAGCGCAACCGTTAAGCAGAAGCACACGAACAGCTTTATCTGTATCTTGTCCATCATTACCTCTTATCTCATTATAGTCAGCTTTTTTATTAGTTCCAACTTTATTAGGAACAAAATAAGGACCAAATCTAAAATCAAATTCAGTAATAAAACCCTTAGTATTAGCTTGGTCACCTATAAAATAACATTTATCTTGAATATTATCTATTGTAATATCAGAATGATTAACACCTTTTTTAAGAAGATAAACACTATTATAATTTGTATCTTTATTAATAATAGCTACATCTCTAATAAATGTCCATATATCACCAAAAAAGTTTAGAATACCACGATAAACAGTAGGATAAGTACTAAAATTACTACCATCTGTATTATAATTTTCTAGTTCATAATGGTCACCATTTGTATTACCATTACCAATATTGTGTTCAGCAGTCCAATAAGTTTGTACAATAGGATTATTGCCATTAAAAGCTGTCCATCTTCCCCAATTTAAATCTGTAACACCATTACCAAGACCACCTTGTTTAAATCCATCACTAGTTAAATTAGTATTTAATTCAATTTGATTATAAAAATTAGCATACTCAATATAACAAAGAGCTTGTATAGCACAATATTCAAGATAATCAATCATTGTAATCCAATCACCACGATTAGCACAAAATTCATTAGCTTTCTCATAACTAATTCCAGTTCTAGGTCTACCTTGCAATTTAATAGCAGCAATAGAAGGACTTTTATTTCCTCCTAAATATCTAGTATCGTCAGGTTTAATACAAGCACTAAATACTTCTTCTTTACCATCTTCTCTAGTTCTAGTCATAGTTTTAGTATGACTTATAATAAAAGGATGAACTCTAGTAAATGTTCCATCAATATTAAAATCACTTATCCAAAGTTGATATTTAGTACCAGTATCTTTAACACACATATAAAATTCTGGAACTCTTACCCCAACATCGCCATCACTTCCATCAAGAGGAGGAATAAGACCATTTTCAAGAGGTTTAGCCCAACCCGTAGGATTAAGGAAATAACTGATTTTCTTTTCATTATAGACACAACCTTTAAGTCTATTTTGAATAGGAAGTTCTCTATGAAATTTAGCATTACCAATTCTAATTATATCAGTATCATCTTTAGTCCATTCAATACCATAAGCAGCATTTTCAAAAGTAGGAATAAATGCAGCAGAACCCCAAGCAGGATTGCCTTGTTCATTAATAATTAAACTATCTCCTTTAGATACTCCATCTAAATTAGGTAAATGTTTAAGTCCTTCTGCAAGTTCATTTAGTATATGCTTGTTAAATCTTAACAAACCATTATACATTTCTACTAAATTAAAATTCATATTAAGCTTGTTCTAGAGCATCAACTCGACCATCAAGAGAATTAATATTATTAGTATTTTGATTAACTTTAGTTACAAGTCCTTGAAGAACAGTAATTATAGTATCATTTTTAGTATCATTGCTAGCTTTCATATCATTAACGGCAGCAATTAAAGCATTAAACTTACCTTGTAATGCACTACTCATATTCTTTATATTTGTATCAATAGTAGTAAGTTTATCAATAATAGTAGCTAAATCAGAATGAACTAAATCAAATTTTTCAGTAAGAAGAGTTTGAGTTTCATCTGATTCACTTTTATGTTGATTTTCAAACTCATCAAATTCAGCTTTAACCATTTCATGTAATTCAGTAATCTTTTGACTAATCTCATCAAGATTAACTATAACATTATTTTCTCCAAGCTCATCATGTTCTTTATTACCAGAAATACTAAGTTTAAGATTATTAATAAGTTTATTAATAGCATCTAACTTATAATTAACTCTTTTATCATCTTCCATATCTTTAGAATTTAGTTTGTTACAAATATAAATTATATTATTAATAACAAGTAGTTTAACAATATTATTAACATTTTTTAATTAAGCAGTTTTAGAACTATTAATACCTAGATATTTAGTCCAAGTATAATGTTTACGTTTACTAATATAATTAAGATTATCATCATTAATATGAGCTTCTTCTTCAAAACTTACATCTTTATAAGCATCATGTTGTTTAATATGAAATAGTCTTATAATAAGATATTCAATACCATACCATATATAGAAAAAGATATATAACATCTCTTTCATTTGTTCTGTATGAATAGCTTCATGATTAAGTTCTTTATTACTTAATTCACCTTTAGTAAATATAATACCAAAAAGATTAATAGCTTTATAACCATTAAAAGGAAAATGTTTAGTCTTAATAACTCTCATAACTTTACTATTTTAAAATTTAATATTGTAAATATTTATGTACGTTCATAGAGCCACTTTTTAGGCTCATAACAAGACTTTCATTAAATCATGTACAGTTAATCAGCTAGGTTTAAAACTAGCCAAATTCGGCAAGCTATACTCCCCGTAGAGTATGGAGCAGGCTTGAATCAGTTAGTCAAACCTAGCTAATCAATCTTATACAATCTTAACCAATAGTATTATCAATATCTTTATAGCCAACTCCAAGTTTCTTTAGAATAGGACTAACAACCCAACTCCAAAACACAGGAGCAAGAACAGCACTATTAACAAGCATAATAGTATTATCATATCCAGATGCAATATAAATCGTAGCCATAGTAAAAATACTTATTACTAATACACATCGTTTTTGCCAAGTAGGAACTTTATTATCACCATTAAAGTAATCAATAACTTTAATAATAATATAAGTTAGAACATTAACAATAAACATAAATCCAAAATCAAAATTACTAAGGATTCCATCTACAATTACATCAATAAATTTGTCCATACTAAAATTTAGATAAATAAAAAAGGGAACTATCCGAAGATAATTCCCTTTTACAGTTTTACAATAATGATTAGTTATTCATGTGGAAATATTCCCATACTTTATCACCATCAAAATCTACATCTTTAAACCAAAATGTAATAGCACTTTCAAACACTTTATTATCTATATTACCACCAAACCATTCTTCAAATAGTTTAGCATAATCATGATATTGAGCATTAATTGCAACATAAACATCACAAGGTTCAACATCATTAGGTAATACTTCTTTATAGCGTTCACAAATCTCATGAGCTTTATTCATATCATATTTTTCACCAATATATTTCTTATTGTCTTTAACATGATACATTTGTTCTACAACTTCTTTAGCTTCATACTCATTAAAATGATAGCCATCGTCATTATATCCACCGCTCATAAGCATAGTTAAAATCTTTTCTTCTTTGTCATCTTTATGACTAGGGCGACCATAAGTATCATAAGTATCATAACCAATACGATTTCTCATTCCACCTCGACCGCTTCTACCACCTCTACCGCCACGTCCTCCACGAGCATCAAGAAATTCACGAAATTCATCGAGAATACCTCGACCACCATCGCGACGACCGTCAATACGATAAGGTTCAATGTAAGGCATTTCTCTCATAATATTACTTTGTTTTTAAACTGATTAATGATTCTTTTAAAACTTCTAAATCAGTTTGATTAAGAGCAACAATTTTATTCACATAAGGAACTTCAAGAGATATAATACCTTTAGAAATATTACCGCCACCAATAAAAGGTATATCAAAATTAAAATTATCAATATTATTAATAACTTCCATTTCTTCATCAAATATACCTTCAATATCAATCATACCATCTTTATCTGCAATAGGTTTTAAGAACTTATCAAAACTATTAATATTATTAGTAATCGCTCTTTTAGCCAAAGGAATTAAAAGTCTTATAGCTGGAGAACTTTCACCCATAGATACTAATTGTTTAATAATATAATCTTTAATAACCTCTTTAACATTACCAATTTCAACCATAATATTACTTCTTTAAAAATTCTTCATAAGTTAAATTAGGATTAGTTTTACTAGCTTCTTTAAAAGCTTTAAACAATTCCATTTCTTTGTTAGTAACTTCAACAATTTTACTTTTAAGTAACTTAACAAGCTTAAGTTGTTCTTCAAGTAAATGTTTACCATCTTCACTAGCTTCGATTTTTCCTCTAACTAAATTAA
>CAJLUG010000022.1 GCA_905209745.1 uncultured Mycoplasma sp. | reverse complement strand
AACCTTTCTTTCTTATTAATACGTTCCACCAACTCATACGCTTCTTCCATAATCGTAAGATCCGCACCAAAGGTAATATCAAAGACATAGTCTGCCCCAAGCTCTTTCAAAAGATAAACAATCTTACCCTCAACATTATATGGCTCTTCTCCAAATAATTCACTAAACGCCACTCTAACTGCAGGAGCTACACTAAATACAACAGTCTTGTTCTTTTCTTTTAATATTTTCTTTATAGAAAGATAATCAAGTCTTTCTCGAATAGCTTCTGTTGGACAAATATTTGCACACTGTCCACAATGAATACAAATAGGCTTTTTCGATACATTTAAATCATACTTTCCATAGACATTAACATCATTTTGACATACCTTAGTACAATATTCGCAATGAATACATAATTCATCAACTTTTTCAATACTATAGTTATCTTTATCGATAACAACTTCCATAAGACCACCTCGAAACTTTCTATCTATAAAATAAGTATAAATCTACCATGCAGGAATAGGTCAAGACGAAAACCTAATAATTGACAAAAAAGTGTCTAACAAAAAATAAATATTCAATCTCTTATCGCTTGACGACACTAAGGAAAAGGTATACAATGACAATATACAACTAGGGAGTAACTCACGGTCAAGTATAAAAAAGGAAATGATAGTATGTATTCAATGAAAGAGACTTGCCAAAAAACAGGATTAACCTATGATACCTTAAAATTTTATTGTAACGAAGGACTAATCCCTAATGTACAAAGAGATAAAAACAATTATCGTGTCTTTACAGATAAAAATATTGCTTGGATCAATAGTTTATCATGTCTAAAAAATTGTGGAATGAGTATTTTAGAAATGAAAGAATATCTAAACTTATGCTTAGAAGGAGAAAAATCTATTCCCGAAAGAAAAGAAATCTTAAAAGTAAAAGAACAGGAATTAAAAAATAAAATAAAAAAATTACAAGATAGTATTAATTATATTCACTGGAAAGAAAATTTCTATAATGAAGTCCTATCAGGAAAAACAAAGTATTATAGTAATTTAATACCAGAGGATGAATAAAGGAGAAAAATTATGAAAATTAAAAATAATTATAAAGAATGTCTAACCAACTTAGCATGTTCTATAGAAAAATATTTCGAACTAACACCAAAACACAATACATTACCATATGTAGATGAATTATTAGAAGAAAAGAAACCAGAAAATGTAGTAGTAATATTATTAGATGGACTAGGTTCCAGAATCTTAGATAGAACACTGGATAAAGATTCGTTTTTAAGAAAACATAAAGAAAAAGAAATAACTTCTGTCTTTCCTGCAACGACAACAGCCGCAACCACATCAATGTTAACTGGACTAAATCCTAAAGAACATGGATATTTAGGCTGGAATGTCTATATTCAACCAATCGATAAAATTATCTCCCTTTATCTAAAAACAGAAAAAGGAAAAGATGAAATCGATGAAGACTTTGTAAAGATAAAAGATGAGTATTTTAGACCCAAAACAATTATGCAAAAAATAAATGATAAGAAAACAGGCAAAGGAATCGGTCTATTCCCATTCCAAGAAACAAAGTATCATGGACTAGATGATATGTTGGATAAAATAAAAAATCTAACCAAAGAGCCTGGTAAAAAATATATCTATGCTTACGATGAAGAACCAGATCATACCATGCATGAAACAGGACCTGACAGTATAGAAGTCAAAGAATTAATTAAAGAACGTAATGACAAGATTGAAAAACTATGTGAAGAATTAGATAACACCATCGTCTTTATTATTGCTGATCACGGTCATAAAGTAGTAAGTCATGTATTTTTAGGAGAATATAAGGACTTATTAGATACTTTAGAAAGAACAACCTCTCTAGAACAAAGAGCAGTATCTTTTCACGTAAAAGAAAATAGAAAAGAAGAATTTAAAACATTATTTCACAAGTATTTTGGTAATGATTTTAACTTATATACCAAAGAAGAAGTAATAGAAAGTAATTTATTTGGAGATGGAGAAGAACACCCATTATTTAGAAGTGCCCTTGGAGATTTTATCGCAATTACAGAAAATTCTAGTAAGTGTCTAATTGCGCCAGGAGATGATGTTTTATTCTCTCATCATGCTGGATATTCTGATGATGAAATCTATGTACCACTAATCATAATCGATAAAACAGCCAAATAAAAGGTGAGACTATGGAAATAATAGAAAAACTAAAACAATTAAATATTCCATATGAACTAATAGAACATCCTGCCGTATATACGGTAAAAGAAGCAAAAAGCATAGTTCGTAACATCGAAGGAGTAGAATGTAAGAATTTATTTTTAGAATCTAAAAAACAGGAACTTTTTCTCTATACAGTTCCACAAGATAAAAAAGTAAATTTAAAAGAGTTAGCGCAAATACTAGGAGTAACACGTCTACATTTTGCACCTCCTGAAGTACTAGAAGAAGTCCTAGGCGTAATACCAGGCTCAGTCACTCCCTTAGGTATTATTAATGATACCAAAAATAGAGTAACCATACTTTTAGATGAAAAGTTAAAAAATAAAAAAGTATTAGTGCACCCCAATCGAAATACCGCAACAATTTCAATAGAGTACAAGGACTTAATAAAAGTAATAGATAACCTAAATCACAAATATTTAGAAATATAAAAAAGTCAAGACATCACTCGTCTTGGCTTTTATTCATCTTATCCATCACAAAGTCCACTAATTTTTTAGCAGAATGATCTGGTATATATTTTTCTTGGTTAGCTACCAATTCTTTTTGTAAATCTTTGTCTTCTAGTAATCGTTTTGTCTCTTTAATCAAATCTTCTGTATTTTTAGCTTTTAAACACATTCTATTGGAAGTAAAAAATTCTGCATTATAATCTTCCACTCCTGGAATTGGTTGCATTAAAATAAACGGTTTTCTAAGCGATGCAGCTTCTGTTGTCGTAACTCCGCCTGGTTTTGTTAAGACAAGAGTACTTGCTTTCATATATTCATTCATATTATGAACAAAACCTTTTACAATTAACTTCTCATCATCAATCTGTGAAAGTTCTTCAAAAACTTTCTGGTTATTTCCACATACCACAACAATATAAGTATTAGGAATTTCTTTTAGCATTTGAATAACGACATCTTTTAACCTTCCAAATCCCATAGATCCAGAAGTAATTAAAATCATATCACCATCCATCTGAATATCATTAGAAATTTCTTGATCTAAAAATCTAGAAGAAATACTAATACCAAAAGGAAGAAGTGTAGAAGAAGAAAACCCTTCATGTTCAAATCTTTCCATAAGGAGTGAACTTGGAATGACAAAATAGTTTGGCTTTGTCTCTCTCCAAAAAGGAATACATTCATAATCAGTCGCAACATTAATAAAAGGAATTGGATAATCTTTTTGAATCGCCGTCAAAGTATGACTAGGAAAAAGGTGAGTACAGATAGCCAAATCATACTGATTTTCTTTTAAAAATTGTATCAAGCGACCCTTCGCAAACAAATTAGCTCCATAAACAGGACTAGGTATTTTTGTTTTATTATATAGTTCTCCTAATTTATAAACACTACCAAAAGCAAATCCATTTCCCTTCGTAGAACCTAAATAAACTTTTTCTGCCACATTAGAAGCATTCTTTCCAACTAAGTCAAAGTAATTTTGTACATCACAACAAACACCACAACGATTAAATTCTTCTTTTATATAATTAGCACAGGCATTATGACCGCCACCAGTACTACAAGTAAAAACTACAATTTTCATTATTTGCCACCCCAATTGTTATTATACATATTGTGTAAGTATTTTTGATTAAACGTCTGATCCAAAAACTCTTCATAAAAGTTACTTGGAGGAATTCCTTTTTCTTCGTCTCTCGCTCTATCAATAGCGCTAATAGTAAGTAAAATATCAAAAACTAAAAAGATAATAAGAAAAATCATTAATTTTTTACCAAGTTTATAATTTAATTTGTTAATAATTTTAATAATAAATGGATAAATAATCTTAATCCAAAAGATTGCTAAAAAACCCCAAAAAAAGGAATAGAGTAAACAAATTCTACCATTGATATTAAAAGGCATATTAGAATAGTCCCAAGCAGTAAAGCCTAACACGAGTTCCATTCCCCAGCTCATGATATATTCTAAAACACTACCACCAATAAAACCAATACAAAACAATTGTAAATTACTGCCATCTTTATATTTGACAAGAGTAGCTGTCAAGAAAAGGGTAGCTAGTCCATAAGCCATATTAAATGGACCAATCACAACAGCAGAATGATTGATAAGAAGCCCATATCGAAGATAACTAAAAATCCCTTCGACAATCCATCCTCCAACACATCCAAAAATAAATATCCAAAATAAATCATATAATTGTCTATTTAACTCTCTTTTTTTCATAAACATACATCCTCCATCTAGTATATCATATTTTAAAATAGAAAGAAAATAGAATAATTCTAGCGTTTACATATAAGAAAAGTTATAATAAATACAAGGTGATAAAGTGAAAGTATTAAGTATCAAAGAACCATATGCAACACTAATAAAAATGAAACATAAAAAAATAGAAACGAGAAGTTGGAAGACAAAATATCGTGGAGAACTATACATTCATGCGAGTATTAGTAAAGCCTCAAAGAAACTATTAGAAAAAGATTTCATGAAAAGTTTAGTAACAGAACAAGACTTATCTTATGGAAAAATAATATTAAAAGCAAACTTAGTAGATTGTATTGAAATGACAAAAGAGTGGATAGAAAAACTAAAAAAAGAAAATCCCCAAGAATATCTTTTAGGACTATATGAAGAAGGAAGATATGCCTGGATCTTAGAAAATGTGACCCCACTAGAACAACCTATAATTGCGAAAGGTAAGTTAGGAATATGGAATTATGAAGAAAAAGAATATAACGACGGTAAATCATCAAAGTAAAAACAAATAATATAATACTCATTTCTTGTTGAAAAATAAAGGAATTTGTGATAGAATCATAACCATTAAAGCAGTAGGTGATAAAATGTTAAATTTAAAAGAAAATAAAAAAGAAATTATGGAATTAATATTATTTACAATCGTAGTAATCTTCTTCTTTATCAATATTTCAGAAATTTGGAAATTACTAGAATATATCATCGCAATCTTTATGCCATTCATTGTAGGTGCCATGATTGCTTTCGTACTAAACGTTTTATTAAATGTCATAGAAAAAGGAATCAATAAACTAAATAGAAAAAACAATAAAATAATAAATAGAATAAAAAGACCAGTATCAGTATTACTAACATTTATTATCATTTTAGCTGTCATCTCTTTAATGTTAGGACTATTAATACCAGAATTAAAAAATACAACCGAACTATTTACCAAAAACTTTGATTCTTATAAAGAACAAAGTATAGTGCTATTAGATAAAGTTGGAATTAAAAGAAAAACCATCAACAAACTAAATAATAACATCGAAAATATGACAAAAGAATTAACAGACTACATCAGTGATAATAAAGAAGAAGTGATGAAAACATCTCTAGGAGTAGCATCAACCGTAGCTGGAACCATTACATCTCTTGTTTTAGGAATTGTCTTTGCTATTTACATATTATTGAAAAAAGAAGATCTTAGAAGGCAAATAAAAAAAGTAATGCGAGCTTACTTACCAGAGAAAAAAGAGAAAAAAATAATTGAAATAAGTGAATTATCCAATAAAATATTTGGTAATTTTATTACAGGACAATGCCTAGAAGCTGTCATTATTGGTGTTCTTTGTTTTATTGGTATGTTACTTTTAAATATTCCATATGCATCAACCATTTCAGTCTTAGTAGGATTTACTGCCTTAATACCAGTCTTTGGAGCTTTTATTGGTACGATTGTTGGTGCCTTCTTAATATTAATGGTAAGCCCAACCAAAGCCATCATCTTCATAATTTTTATCCTTATTCTCCAACAACTAGAAGGAAACTTAATCTATCCAAAAGTAGTCGGAAAATCAGTTGGACTTCCAGGTATCTGGGTCTTAGTAGCAGTAACCATAGGAGCAAGTGTTTATGGTATCTTAGGTATGTTAATTAGTGTTCCTCTATGTTCTATTTTATATAGTATTATAAGAACAAATGTAAATGATAAAATAGATCAAAAAAATAAAAAGAAAGTAAAAATAAAAGAACAAAAAAAGGAAATGGCCTAAAAAGAGCCATTTTCTTTTTCTAATAAATACTGTAATAAATAACGAGATGCCATTTCTATATCATTATAAGTACTTTCAAAGTCTAAAGTATACCAAGGATCATAAATATCTCTTTTTAAGGGTGTAAAGTCTAAAAAACGATATACTTTATGAAGAGGATCCGAAGAAAATAACCTCTTCATACTTGAAACATTAGAAAGATCCATCCCAATAAAATAATCAAACTTAAAGTAATCATCTCTCTCTAACTGTTTTGCATAATGCATCGTATATGGAATATGATGCTTTTTTAATTCCTTCACAGTACCTGGATGAATAGTATTACCATATTCTTCATTACTAGTTCCTAAAGAAGTAATAATAAAGTATTGTTCTAAGCCTTGATCATGAACTAACTTTTTAAAAACAAATTCTGCCATCGGCGAACGACAAATATTTCCTAAACAGACGAAACAAATTTTTATCATGCAACCACCAACCTATACATAATATACCACGAAAGAACCAAAATAAAAACAAAACTAGAGATTGATTTAATATTTAGTTGTGTTAAAATAAATATATAATAAACCAAGATAAAGGAATGGTAGAATGGGAGAAAGCTACATAAAAGAATTAGATACAGTAATAAAAGAACTAAATACAAATATAAACATAGGACTAACAACAAGTGAAGTAAAAAAAAGACAAGAAAAATATGGTCCTAACGAATTAAAACAAAAAAAGAAAAAAACAATATTTAAAATGGTGATGGAACAACTAACAGATAAAATGATTATTATCTTGTTAATTGCCTCTATATTATCATTCTTATTAGGAGAAAAAATAGAGGGCTTTGTTATCTTGTTTATTATTGCCATAAATATTGTAATTAGTGTAGTACAAGAGAAAAAAGCAAGTGATGCCTTAGAGGCCTTAAGAAACATGAATGCACCTCATTCTGTCGTACTAAGAAATGGTAAAAAAGAAAAAATATTAGCGAAAGACTTAGTACCAGGCGATATTATTTATTTAGAAGCTGGAAATATAATTCCATCAGATGTTCGCTTTATCGAAGAACATGATATTCTAGTAGATGAATCTGCATTAACAGGAGAAAGTGTTGCGGTAGAAAAAGACAAAGATTTTATTTGTAAGAAAGACTCTCCTCTAGGAGAAAGAAAGAACATGGGATTTTCTTCAACAATCATTCAAAATGGTACGGGCCTAGGTGTTGTTACAAACATCGGAATGCAAACAGAAATAGGAATGATTGCGAAACTACTAGATACAGATGACATAACAGAAACACCGCTAAAGAAAAAATTAAATAAAATTGGTCAAGTACTAAGTATCTTAGGAATTATAGTAAGTATTCTAATCTTTATTATCGGATTAATTCGTGGTAAAGATTTAATATCAATTTTAATGATTGCCGTATCTCTAGCAATTTCTGTAATACCAGAAGGATTGCCAGCAACAGTAACAGTAGTAATGGCAATTGGAGTACAGAGAATGGCGAAAAAGAAAGCCTTAGTAAAACAACTTCCAGCGGTAGAAACACTAGGTAGCGCAACAGTAATCTGTACGGATAAAACAGGAACTCTTACAGAAAATAAAATGACTGTAACAAAATACTTTACTGCTGAAAATATAGTAGAAGGAAAAGAAAACAAGTTAACAGACAAGTTTATAAATTGTGGAGTACTTTGTAATAATGCCAGTAAAGTAAATGATAAAATAGAAGGAGATCCAACAGAAGGAGCCTTATTAACCTTTGCTGAAAAAAATAATTATAGTGTGGAACAAATCAGAAAAGAAAACCAAAAAGAATACGAAAAACCATTCGATTCTGTACGTAAAATGATGACTGTAATCTGTAAAAAGAATGGTAAGAGTGAAGCATATATCAAAGGTGCTCCAGAAGAAGTAATCGAAAGATGTGCCTATATCTTAGTAGATGGTAGAAAGAAAAAATTAACTCAAGAAGGAAAAGAAAAGATTTCTAAAAAATGTGAAGAGTTATCAAACGATGCTTTAAGACTTCTTGCATTTGCTTACAAAAAAGACAAATTACAAGAAAAAGAGGTAGAAAACGATATGATTCTTTTAGGAATTGTTGGTATGATAGACCCACCAAGAAAAGAAGTTATGGCATCTATTAAGAGCTGTCAGGATGCTGGAATTAAAGTTATTATGATTACTGGAGATCATAAAGCAACAGCAGTAGCGATTGCGAAAAACTTAGGAATATATAAAGAGGGGGATTTAGCAATCAATGTAGAAGAATTGCATGAAATGAGCCCAGAAGAACTAGAACAAAAAGTATCTAAAATTACAGTATTTTCAAGAGTAAGTCCCAAAGATAAATTAGATATAGTAAATGCTCTACAGAAAAAACATGAAATAGTTGGAATGACTGGAGATGGAGTAAATGACGCTCCTGCTTTAAATACAGCAGATATTGGTATCGCCATGGGTAAAAATGGAACAGACGTTGCAAAAGATGCCGCTGATATGTTACTTTTAGACGATAACTTCTCAACAATCGAAGTGGCAATCAAAGAAGGAAGAAGAATTTATCGTAATATTCAAAAAGTAATTCAATTTTTATTAACCGGAAATATTGCCGAGGTTTTAACAATCTTCTTAGCTATCGTCTTTAACTTAGAAACCCCAATATTAGCAGTACATATTTTATTTGTAAACTTAATTACAGATACACTACCTGCCTTAGCCTTAGGAGTAGACCCTGCCAATAAAAACACCATGAAACATCCTCCAACAAAAAAAGGTACCTTGTTTGAAAAGAATATGGTAGCAAATATCGCATACTATGGTGCTTTATTAACATTATTATCATTTACAGCCTACTTTACAGGATTAAGAGATAGTTATAAAACTGCAATTACCATGACATTTATCACTCTATGTTTATCACAAATAGTACATGCTATGAATCAGCATTCTAATACCATGTCCTTCTTCTCAAAGAATCAACCAAAAAACAAATATTTATTCATGGCCATGCTGGCTTCTATATTGATGTTATTAATTATTGTATTTATTCCAGGACTAAGAGATATTTTCTCTATTGTTCCATTAACTGTCAGAGAATGGTTAACAGTAATCATCTTATCAATAATGCCATTAATAGTATCAGAAATCGTAAAATTATTTGCACCGAAAGAAGAAAAATAAAGGAGTAGAAGTAAATGAAAAAATTAGTAAATACCGCATTTATCTATGCAATAGTTGCCATGTTTTGTGGCATTATCTATAGAGAAGGAAGTAGATTCTTAGAATTGACAGAACCAAATACATGGAGTTTTACCCATACCCATTTCTTTGTCCTAGGAATGTTCTTTTTCTTAATCGTTCTAATATTAGAAAAAGAATTTCACATAACAAAGGATAAAAAGTTCAATGCATTCTATATCATCTATAATATAGGATTAATACTAACAGGAATCATGTTATGGATAAGAGGAATAGCTGATATCGTAGATGAATTCTATGTAAGCTATGACAAAATGATTAGTGGAATCAGTGGTATAGGACATATCTTATTAGGAATAGGAATAATATTATTCTTTATTATATTAATAAAAAGAGTAAAAGAGGAAAAATAAAACAGTATTAAAATTTTGTTTAACAGAGATTTCTCTTTTTGTATGTATTTCCAAACTGATTTATACTATCTATACTAGGAAGGAATTGACAAACTCCTTTTTTTGTGGTAAAATATGAGCACTAAAAAGGGGGAATAAGAATGAATAGTAATATAGTGCCTAATTCATTCATAGCAATTAGTGATTTTCATAGTTACCGTTATCCATTAGAGAAAGTAAAAAACTATTATTTAAATGAATATGAAAAAATATTTATTTTAGGAGATGTAACGGATCGTGGAAAAGACAATAAGGGAACAGATGGAATTGGAATACTAGAAGAGGATTATATTTACTGGGAGAATAGAGATAC